>SDWK01000195.1 GCA_004195335.1 Shewanella sp. | reverse complement strand
GTATGCGGCCTGATTGTTTTCACACTGAAAAAACAGGGCTAATTTACTGGTAAATCCGTTCAGTTTTTCCAGAACTGTATCCAAATCTTCACTGCGTCCCACATGGGATTGCAACAGGCTCTCGAGTGACTGAAGTTCTTTTAATAGTCCCCATGAACAGGCGGCCAACTCCTTGTTCCCCATCAAATGACGCCAATCAGAACCATAGTGGTCGAACATTTGTTGATGCCAATCATTTAATTGAGTGATGCAGCGAGAGGTTAAGGCCTCTATCTGCGGTGAGTCTCTTAACTCCCGACGGTATACCTCGATAAGATAATTAAGCAGTTCGGTCAGACTCCGAGTGGAAGTTTGTTGACCGAAATAGGTCACTGCAATATCACTGAGCAAGTGCGCCTCATCGAATACCACCACATCAGAGTCGGGTAGCAGCTCAGCAAATCCCGTCTCTTTAAGCACCCTATCGGCAAAGAACAGGTGATGGTTAACCACGATAATCTTGGCATCCATAGCGCGACTTCTCGCTTTGCGAGTAAAGCACACTTCATAATGATCGCACTTTTTGCCGGTACACTTTTCGCGACGACTGGCAATAAGAGGTAACACCTCGGCATTTTCAGAGATCGAGGTTAAGCCGCCAAGATCGCCATCGCTGGTCTGCCCCGCCCATTGATTGATGCGTAATAGGTCATCTAACACCTTGGGATCCAATGAATCACAACCATTAAGCTGCTTTTCCATCAGGTCCTGACACAGGTAGTTATTGCGTCCTTTTAATAGTGCGACCTTAGGGGAGATCTCAAGCATGGAGAGTAAACTGGGCAAGTCTTTATAAAACAGCTGTTCTTGCAGATTTTTACTGCCGGTACTGATAATCACTTGCTTGCCACTGAGCAACGCAGGAATAAGATAAGCAAAGGTTTTACCGACACCGGTGCCCGCTTCAACAACCAAGTCGCTCTTGTTAACGATTGCATCACAAACGGCCTCGGCCATCTGAACCTGCACATCACGCGCACTATAGCCTTGAATATGGCGGGCAAGCATGCCATCGCTTCCGAACGCCAGTGCGATCTCTTTTGTCAGTCTGCTGGTCGTTCTGTTAGTCAAGGCGTTCACTTATTAGAATTTTTGGAGGTGAATAGGGTGATTGAGTCGGTATTATCCCTGTTTATTCCGGTTCTACAAGCAAAATCCCCTAGCAAGTAATGTCCCAAACTCTTGGATTTGTACCGACCTAAATTCAACACGACGCGATCACATAAACTCTAAAGGTGACTGGCTATAACTGCTTAGCAGAAGCCACTGATGATGATCTGTTTTCTTTTTAATTATCTTATGCCTCTCACCTCACTCGGCAAAAATGGCAAAAGGCCACCAAATATGATTGTCTGCTATAAAATACGATAGAGACTACAACTCTGACATTGCCAGACCGAGCACAAACGACACAGGGTTAATTCGCAGTCGACTTCTACTCGAGCAAAAAATCGAGAACACGCAAGCACCTAAAAAACAGTAAGAAAGCATTCGTCAAATACTCATCGAACACTCCTGACTCATTGACCCATCGTGTTATTTAACAGATAAGGAGTTCAAAACCAGAGTTAACCCATTGTTCTACTATGTGAACACTGCCGATAGAAAAGCGAAGAGAACCTGACGATATATCTTATAGATGAAGAATATTAATAGGGCGAAATTAGTGGTTGCAATCGATTCAGAAAATGATTAGTTTAAATACAGAGCTTAGCGAACAAGCTTACTTTTTAGATATTAGCCAACAGGCTTCTTTTTATATTAACGATAAGAGACATGAACATGATACAGCTTTCGAACACTATCCATCACCATCATCATATGCGGTAGCCTTCGGAAGCTCACTGCCGAAGGACTATTTCCTTCCGGCGGTTGATTCAAGAATATCAAAAACCCCTGGAAGGAATTCCGGGGGTTTTTACGTTTTAGATTAACAATTTGTTTTTAAAGGTTTTTTTAAAAGATTTTCGAAGAACTTTTTAAGTAGTAATTAAAACAATTTCAAGAATTAAACAGATATTGAATCAACTTACAGGAAATAGAAAAATGCCAGAATCAAAAAGACTACGTATCGCCATTCAGAAATCGGGTCGCCTATCAATCGAATCCATGAAGCTACTAAAAAGCTGTGGTGTTAAATTTACCGTCAACGAACAACGTCTTATTGCACACTCCGACAACATGCCTATCGACCTGCTTCGGGTCCGTGACGACGATATTCCAGGTCTGGTCATGGATGGTGTCGTCGATATGGGGATCATCGGCGAGAACGTCCTCGAAGAGGAGCAGATTGAACGCGAAAGACTCGGTAAACCATCTGTCTGTGTCAAACTACGTGAACTCGATTTCGGTACCTGTCGTCTCTCTCTCGCCGTCCCGAACGAATTCAATTATGAAGATGCCGCATCTCTGGAAGGACTCAGAATTGCCACTTCTTACCCCAACTTGCTACGCCGTTACATGCAGAAAAAAGGGATCTTTTACAACGACTGTATGCTCAAGGGCTCAGTTGAAGTCGCCCCACGTGCGGGACTTTCTGATGCCATTTGTGACCTAGTTTCAACCGGGGCAACCTTAGAAGCCAATGGCTTATATGAGACCGAAGTCATCTACCGTTCAAGTGCGTGCATCATCCAGTCAACACAGCCTCAAATACCGGCTAAACAAGCGCTAATTGATAAGATCCTGTCTCGAATCAATGGTGTCGTTCGCGCCAAAGAGAGCAAATACATCTTACTGCACGCCCCAACAGAAACATTAGACCAGATTGTCGCCCTACTTCCCGGCGCCGAAAATCCAACAGTGCTGCCACTCAATGACGACACTAACCGAGTCGCTATCCACGCCGTCAGCACCGAAGACCTGTTTTGGGACACCATGGAAGAGCTGACCCAATTAGGGGCAACGTCCATACTCGTTATGCCAATCGAAAAAATGATGGGGTAGTCACAATGCAGATCCTCAATTGGCCATCATTAACCGAAGACGCTCGCAAAGCTGCCCTATGTCGCTCTCCGCTTATCGGTGATGCGACGCTGGAACAAGACGTACTCGCTATCGTCAATGAAGTACAAATAAGCAAAGATGCGGCGCTTAAAGATTACAGCCGCAAGTTTGATGGTGTCACAATCGAAGAGTTGAAGCTTTCTGCAGCTGAGATTGATCAAGCATGTAAGCGTGTCGATGAGGAGATCAAACTTGCCGTGAATCAGGCGATAAACAATATCGATGTCTTTCATCAGGCGCAGAAGTTTGAACCGGTGAGCGTCGAGACTCAAAAAGGGATCCGCTGTGAACTACGCTCAGAGCCTATCGAAAAGGTCGGCTTATACATACCCGGCGGCAGCGCACCACTGATCTCGACGGTACTCATGTTAGCCTTGCCGGCCAAGATTGCCGGTTGTGAGCAGAGAATACTCGTCAGTCCACCGCCCATAAACGACGCCATCGTCTATGCTGCCAACGCCTGTGGTATCACCGAAATATTTCAGGTCGGTGGCGCGCAAGCCATCGCCGCCCTCGCCTTCGGAACTGAATCGGTTCCCGCCGTCGATAAGATTTTTGGACCCGGTAACCGCTACGTCACCGAGGCTAAGCGCATAGTCTCTCAGGACAGTCGCTGTGTCGTCAGCATAGATATGCCGGCTGGCCCATCGGAGGTGCTGTTGATAGCCGATAGCGATGCCAATGCCGAGTTTATTGCGGCCGACCTCCTGTCACAGGCCGAACACGGTCCTGACTCGCAGGTCATGTTGGTCACGGACAGTGCGGAACTGGCAGATGAGGTTAATCTGGCACTCGCTCGTCAGCTCGAAGCCTTACCAAGGGGTGACATTGCCCGAGTGGCACTGGAGTCCAGCCGTACATTGCTGGTTGAAAATGTAGAGCAAGCCGCGATGGTATCGAACCTTTACGGGCCTGAGCACCTGATTATTCAGACCCGGGAACCCCGTGCTGTGCTGAAAAACATCCGCGGTGCAGGCTCCGTATTTTTAGGAGCTTATACGCCGGAATCAGTTGGTGATTATGCCAGTGGCACTAACCACGTACTGCCGACCTATGGCTATAGCCGCGCGGTATCCAGTTTATCTCTGGCCGATTTCAGCCGCCGTTTCACCGTACAGGAGCTTAGCGCCGAGGGGCTTATCGGGCTCAGCCAAACCGTCATGACACTCGCAGCGGCCGAACAGCTCGACGCACACAAGAATGCGGTTGCCGTTCGAATTGCCAGCCTGAATGCCGCTGCAACATCTGATGCCAGAGGAGTTTGAGATGACAGTGAATACTCCCGCTGAATTGAATCCGGCTCAATTAAATCTGGCCCAGCGATTAGCCAGACCTGAGCTGCTCGCGCTTCAGCCATATCTCTCTGCCCGGCGCATTGGGGGGCAAGGTGATATCTGGATCAATGCCAACGAGTCACCATTTAATAACAGTCAACTCGACAAGCTCAACCGTTACCCCGAGTGCCAACCCCCCGAGCTTCTCTCGGCCTATAGCCAATATTCAGGAGTGGCAGCAGACAGTATCATCACCGCACGCGGCGCCGATGAAGCGATAGAGCTGCTTATTCGCACCTTTTGTGTCCCGGGCATCGATACTATCGCCTGTTTTGGTCCTACCTATGGCATGTACGCCATCAGTGCCAAAACCTTTAATGTCGGCGTCAATGCACTGAGCCTGACCGATAACTACCAGCTGCCGACAGACATAGTGGCTCAGGTCGGCAACGCCAAGTTAGTGTTTATCTGTAACCCTAATAACCCCACCGGCACAGTGATCAATAAGTCCGACATCGAAGCTGTGATCACCTGCCTACCAGACAGCATAGTGATCGTCGATGAGGCCTATATCGAGTTTTGTCCCGATTATAGCGTCGCCGACCTGGTTGAAAAATTTGATAACTTAGTTGTCCTTCGTACCCTGTCTAAGGCTTTTGCACTCGCCGGGGCCCGCTGCGGATTTATGCTCGCTAACCCGCAGATCTGTGAAAAGGTCATGCGCGTCATCGCGCCCTATCCGGTTCCTCTGCCGGTATCAGAACTGGCGTGCGTAGCACTCAGCAATGACGGAATTGATTTAATGCATCAACAGGTCGCCAATTTAAAGGCCAATGGTGCCCGCTTAAGTGAGGCATTGTGTGAATTCGGGGCTAAGGTGTTACC
>SDWK01000992.1 GCA_004195335.1 Shewanella sp. | reverse complement strand
AGATGTGTATAAGAGTCAGCCGTTAAAATAGATGGCTAACTTATATTCGCTGCCATCCAAATTGAGTGTGCTACCACCTACGTTAGAAACCTCAATCGCTTTATTATAGCTACCACCTTCGACATACTCGGTGATAAGCAGCACACCTGGCTCGACTACAAAAGTACAAGCATCTTCACCAATGCAACCAAATCCGTCGACAGTGTCCTTGGGCTGAGAAGTCCAGTCATTTTCGTCGAAAGTATCTTTAGCTACCATGGAGCCAGAGGTACTCTTACGTCGCAGCGTAACATCTTTACCCCAATCTTTGGGTGTAGGCACTGCACCAACAATATCAATGACCGTGTCACCATTTAATAGTCCAACAGCGTCGGTTCCATTCTGTTGGAGACCGCCAATCATAGCAGTTACGCTAGAGTCGAGGTTCAACACAGCATCAGTATGTCTAACAACTAAGATGCCTTTTGCCGGTATTTCCTGGTCTGTAAACGCGACCATATCTGTCGTAGTGGTTGCACCATCTTTGTAACGAACTAGCTTATAGCCATTTAAAGATTGTGCGGCGTCACCTGAGTTATAAATCTCAATCGCTTTATTGAATCCGCCGCCTTCAATGTACTCTGTAATCAATAAATCAGCATTAGCAGCAGTGGACAAGCCGCCCAAAACCATAGCAGTTGCTGCGGCAACTGCGTTCATTTTAATTCTCATAATCGTATCTCTTTTGAATCTTTGATGGGAAGCGCACTGCCCGAAAGCAGGCGCTTCATTGTCGAGAACAACGCTTATTTGCGAAGACGACGGCGCATAGCTGCTAGTCCGAACAGGGATAACAAGCTGATGAAGCCGGCGCTACCAGCACCACCATCACCGCCAGTGTGATCGATTTCTTCTTCTACAATGTCAGCAATCAAGGTGTCGCGGTTAGATACCTTAGCTAGGAAAGTTTGCTCAGAACCTTCCACAAGTTTGCCATCACGCTGTAGGCTTACCGTAACGTTGTAGATAGCAGATGGGGCTCCAAAGACCTCGAAATTCACCAAAGCTGTCGTGTCATTAGAAAGGACCACATTAGGAAGTACCATTTGGGTCAAATCTAAACGCTGTTCATCATCATCAGGACTCATACGGACGGTCGCTACATCCCCGACTTGAGCAGAAATACCAGTTGGGATCTGATAAGGAACCTTGATCAGCTTTCTCAGTTTTGGCAGGTTCATAGGCACGTTAGCATCCGTATCACCAGGCTTATAGCTAAGGCTTATCAATGCCGCATCGTGATCCGACGAGCGATAGGCGTCCCCTTTATAGAACTTATGCGCTCCAGTACCGTCGAGAGAACCTTTGCGGTTATTTTGGTAGTCATACAAGCCAGTCTCGGCAGCATTCACATGCCAATCAGTGGCATCAATCACGCGATCTTTCAGAGAAGGCGAGATCAAGATGTGGTCAAGCGAGCCTAGTTCGTCACTGTAAGAGTAACTCCAAGGCGTCTTGCCCTTCTCCTTGTAAATGTCACCGACGATATCGATGTAGCCGTAAGTCTTGGTGATAGTGGCTGCAGAGCCATCTTCGTTAAACTGAGGCTTAGGTCCAAGGAAAGTATGGCTAGCGGTAACGATCGTCTTGTTGCGTGGGTTCTCGGTAAGAACGAGTACTGGATCTTCTTTACCATAGGCGTTCAAATCACCAAGGATAATCTTATCCCCAAGCACGTCTTCCATCTCTTCACCCAAGTGCACGGCACCGGCTACGCGGAACTCAGCACAAGACCCTTGGTAATCCAGATCTGGCGCAGCACGGTTGCTCCAAGTCGTGGCTTCACCAAACTCAACACCTTGCCATTCTTCCCAACAAGTAGAGCCTTTTGACTTAAGGTGGTTTACAGCTAGCGTTAAACGCTTACCGGTTTGGTTAACGATAAAGGTTACAACCAAAGCGTCACGATGGTAGTTCTGACCGTTCTCTAGGATCTCGTTGTTCTGATCTTTGATCACCTCACCTAAATCGTTCACTGTGGTAGGCGCTTTCTGCTGAGGCATAGGTATAACGCGCGTGCGCTCAATGCTCATCTTGCTTGGGCGATATATGATACCGGTAGCAATAGCATCAGAACCAATGGCGTCTAGGTTATCCAGCATTTGATTGCCGTTGTTGTCAAAACCAACAAACACATAACGGTTCTCAGTGGAGTTAGGGCCATTGTAATCACGGGCATACTCACTCACGTACTGGATGTTAACCTGGTTAACAATCTCAGCAATGGCACTATTATCGCCAAAACCGTTGTTTTCAATCTCCATCAGGGCCATGACATCGGCATCCTGAGCACGAATAACTTCTACCAGTTTGGTTCTCTGGTTAATGTATTCATCGTAGCTATCTGCGCCTCGGCTCTGACCAAAGTTGTTATTGTCGCCACCGAAAGGAGAATTAAAGAAGTTAAACAGGTTTTGACTGGCAACGCGGATGGCAAAATCATCTTCTGCCACAGTGTCTTTCAGATCAGGCTTATCAGTACGTGGTAAGTTGTGAATAAAGTTATCACTAGTCAACTGGTTAGTGATGGTCAGGCTATAATCCTGATCATACTTATCGGTTCCTGGGATCAGCTCAGTTTCGTATTGGCTGATCATACCCTGCGCGTTCACGAGACTATCGTCAATGCGGATATAATTGGTATGTGGGTCACTGTTAAAGCCAGCGTAGTAAGGCAAGACGATGCCGTCGGACTTAGTGGCACTTTCAATCACTAAACGATAGTCATTGTTTTGCTCATAAGCCGCCTTAGACTCAGGGCTTCCTGCAACGTGCAAGTGGTTGGGCTGCAAGTTAGGACGCTTATAAGCCGCCACCATGTTGTTGCGGTTATGCCCTTTGCTACTTGGAAGATAGTTGTAGCTGAAGCTGCGAGTAATACGCATATCTTGCTCGCCATCAGTCTGAGGATCCAGATCTGTAGGCAGATTAACCAGCATTCCTTCGTAACGCTCTAACGTCTTATCGAAAGAGCCATTATCAGAGCTAATAACCTGAATATCGATAGGCGCAGTTGGGACAGTAGTATCGGTAACGTTCCAGCCAAATTTCGTATCAGCAGACAGTTGAGTCTGACCTCCAACCTCAGCCACTTTACTGCCAATACAGACTGTTTGACCAACCTTCAGATCACCGGCGGCACTAGTGCTAACAAAGATACCATCGGAAGTCTCTGGGTTATTGTCTGAAACTAGGTTATGCAGATAGAAGCCTTCATTAGGAATCGTTTCCTTAGCAGAGATAATACCTTCTACGGCAACTTTTTCAGCTGATTCGGTTTCACCATCAGCAATCAGAGGCGACGTAAAGCCTGTACCCTGAACTTCGCTAGGAGACTTAATTTCACTCTTATCCGTTGGACAAGTGAAGATGTCCATGATGTCCTCAGCATCAGCTGCAGGCAGCTCGGATTTGCCTAAATCGTCAGTCCTCATCGGTAAAATGTTTTGCCACTTAGTACCGTCGAAGGTGTCTGATTGAGCGGGATTGTTGCCATCAGCGGCTTGCTTACGACGCAAAGTGAGGTTCGGAGCCCACTTGCTAGTGTCATTCACTGCTCCAACACGATCGATAACGGTATCCCCATTTTTCAGGAAAAAACCGTCATCACTGGTCATGAACAGGTTATTGTATTTGTTGTTGCTATCGTAAGTGGAAACGACAACAGTGCCACCTTGAGTAGCAATAGCATCACGAAATTCTTCAGAGGCTCGACTGTTGACAACCACCATAGAAGCGCCAGAGGCAAGCGTATGACCGCTTAACAGCGGCTTAGCTTCGGCATTCAGCAATTGGTTGTCGTACTTGCCACTAGAGCGCTGGTATGCTGCAACGTCATCGGTGAAGGTGAAGGCATCGGAGCCTGTATTAGTGATCTCAACAGATCCCACATTGGCATCAGAACTTTGTGTCATTTCGGTGATCAGCAAGTCTTGAACGCCAGCGAAGGCGCCCATGCTGATGGTGCTGGCAATGGCCAGCGATAAGAAACTTTTTTTCATAGTAAACTCTATAAAAGTTGAATTCAATTCGGACTAAAAGTACATGCGTGCGTAAGCGTAGGCAGCTTCAGGGGCTTCGCCTACTCGGCCTTCCAAAGAAAGCACGATGTCACGGGCAGGACGATAGTTGAAGCCTAAACTGGCCCAACGACGCTCTTTTCCGAACTCAGCGGGTAGCTCAGAGTAGTCATAGTTTGGACCGATCAGATCCCAACCTTCGTATTCTTCGTGGTTTACGGAGCTGATGATTTCCCAGCGTTCACTCAGGTCGTACTTAGCACTAACAGTCGCACCTATGTTGCGGAATGTTTGGTAATCTAGGTATACGTCGCCACTCTGGCGAGTCGCTAAGTCTTCATCTTCTATGAAGCCGTTGAAACCAATAGATAAATCTTGCATCACCTTCAGGCGTACACCCAAACCTATCTGTTCCTGCTCACCATACTTAGAGATGCCGTTAGAGCCGCCGCGAGTTTCTAAACCAACGACTACAGATAGCAGATCAGACATCCAACCTACATATCCGTTAATGATGTCACCTTGCAGAGCACCACTCTTGTGCTCACCGTCATATGAGTACGAAGTACCAAAGATAAGATTATCAAACTCGGCTTGGTACTTAACTGTGTTCTCTTGGTCACCCGCTTCACCCGTTTCAACAGACTTGTTGAAGGTGAAGTCTCCAAAATGGTCGTAATCGTCGAATGCTGTATCGGTCAAGCCGAGCTCGATCCACTGCTGATCGGTTAAGACATAGCCTACGTACAACTTGTCGATGGCCAGCTCAAACTCACCGTCACCGCCAAGCCAGTTACGGCGTTGGTAATCCAGTTCAAGACGATAAGTGAATTGTTCACGTCGACCCTCTACGCCCAAAGTTGCGAAGCTATCATCTACATAGCCCTTGGTATCGTAGAACTCATCATGGTTGTAATCTGCATGGGTATCAAAATGCCCACCTACGCCCACTTCGCCATATAAGCGAACGTGGTCACCTTGACTTTCACCATCTAGCATTACAGCGTTCACTGAACCAGCACTAAGCATAGTGACGATAGCGATTGCAATTGTTGATTTGTTTAACATTGCTGTTACTTCCGATTAGTAATTTGTCAGCCTATAATTGAAGCCCAAACTCAAAATTAAAAATGTTTA
>SDWK01000988.1 GCA_004195335.1 Shewanella sp. | reverse complement strand
TCTTACACTTTTGCTGCTCAAGTCCGTACTGAAATTGGGAAAGGTTCGAGCCGCCGCCTACGTCATGCTGACAAAGTTCCTGCTGTTATCTATGGTAAAGGTCAAGAGCCTGTTGCTATCGTATTTGAACAGAAAGATATCCTCAAAATCCAAGGAAATGAAGATTTCTACACAAGCGATCTAACTATCTCTTTAGATGGTAAAGATGTAAAAGTTCGTGTGCAGGCAATGCAGCGTCACGCATTCAAGACTCTTATCGAGCATATTGATTTCACATACGCTTAATTGTAACGTGTGAATGATAAAAAAAGCGCCTATTGGCGCTTTTTTTATGTCTATTAACAAACTCTATGATTCAGAAGCGCGGTTGTGTTTACTCTTCTTGTTTGTTCGGGCAAGAGGCAATAATACTTTGTCCTCCCTCTTCGTTAAATTCTTCGAGACTTACATCAAATCCCCATAGCCTATGTAGGTGCTTGACAACTTCATGGCGACTATCAGCTAATGGCACACTGTTCGTCGGTACATACCTTAATGTTAAAGAACGATCTCCGGTGATATCCACTTTCTGAACTTGAATGTTAGGTTCAATATTGGAAAGGTTATATTGCTGCGACAACATCTGACGGATGTCTTGATACCCTTGCTCATCATGGATAGCAGAAACTGACAGGTAATTTTTTTTGTCATCGTCAAGAATGCTAAAAAGCTTGAACTGCCTGATAATGTTAGGCGAAAGATATTGGCTGATGAAACTCTCATCTTTAAAGTTTTGCATTGCAAAATGTAATGTTTCTAACCAATTACTGCCGGCAATATCTGGGAACCAGAGTCTATCTTCCTCGGTAGGCGACTCACAAATTCTTCTTATATCTACAAACATGTTGAACCCCAAGGCGTAAGGGTTTATTCCATTGTAGTAGGGGCTGTTGTAGCTAGGTTGTGCAATGACATTGGTATGATTTTTAAGAAACTCGATCATAAATCTATCGGTGACTACGCCATCGTCATAGAGGTGATTGAGAATCGTATAATGCCAAAAGGTCGCCCAGCCCTCATTCATGACTTGAGTTTGCTTCTGAGGGTAAAAGTACTGGCCCATCTTTCGTACTATTCGAACTATCTCCCTTTGCCAGGGTTCTAACAATGGTGCATTCTTCTCTATAAAATAAAGAATATTTTCCTGAGGCTCTTCAGGAAAGTTGAGCGCTTCCTTTTCGATATCATTGTGATGCGTTAAGGGAATGGTTCGCCATAGATCATTGACCTGACTCTGTAGGTATTCTTCTCTCTCTTTCTGTCTGATCTGTTCTTCTTTGAATGATATTTCGCTTGGGCGCTTATAGCGATCGACGCCATAGTTCATTAATGCATGACAGGAGTCGACGATAAGTTCAACCTGGCTTGTACCGTGTATTTCCTCGCATTGACTGATGTAGTTTTTCGCAAAAACCAGATAGTCTATAATCGAACTTGCATCAGTCCAGGTTTTAAAGAGGTAATTATTTTTGAAGAAACTATTGTGGCCGAAACTCGCATGGGCCATCACAAGAGCTTGCATTGTGATGGTATTTTCCTCCATAAGATAAGCGATACAGGGATCTGAGTTAATCACAATCTCATAGGCCAGACCCATCTGTCCTCGCTTATAGCTTTGTTCGGTCTCAATAAATTTTTTACCAAAAGACCAGTGGGTATAACCTATTGGCATGCCTATGCCAGCATAAGCATCCATCATCTGCTCGGCTGTTATGACCTCTATCTGGTTTGGATAAGATTCAAGCTTATAGTGTGCAGCCACTCTTTCGATTTCAGTTAAATAGGACTGAAGTAGCTCGAAGTTCCAATCGGGCCCGTCATCAAGTGGAGTTCTCTTTCTTTTAGCATCCATAGCGCCCCCTTAAACAGCTTGTTTCTTAAATAGTTCTCTAAATACCGGGTAAATATCTTCTGCTTGTTTAATATGCTGGACGGCGATGTTATCAAACGACTTTTGGAGATTTTCATACTCCCGCCAGAGTGTTTGATGGGCGCGGTTAGTGATCTCGATGTAACTAAAATACCTGACAACGGGCAGGAGCTTTTCTTCAAGGATCTGCTTACATCCCGGAGAGTCATCAGCCCAATTGTCACCATCAGATGCCTGCGCTGCATAGATATTCCATTCGCTTTCAGGATAGCGCTCTTTTTGTATTTTATGCATGAGTTTTAATGCACTGGATACAATCGTGCCTCCAGTTTCCTGAGAATAGAAAAACTCATGCTCATCAACCTCTTTAGCTTGGGTGTGGTGGCGTATATAGACAACGTCGAGATTCTTATAGGTTCGGGTGAGAAAAAGGTAAAGAAGAATATAAAAACGCTTGGCCATATCCTTTGTCGCCTGATCCATCGAACCTGACACATCCATCAGACAAAACATGACAGCTTGACTCGAAGGGATCTCACGTTTTGCGAAGTTATTGAATCTGAGATCAAACGTATCGATAAAGGGCACCTTGGCTATCTTTTTCTTTAGCTCTTCTATCTGTTCTTTGATGAGTAGAATTCTTTCCGCTTCTGCCCCTGGTGTATTTTCAAGTTCTTCAAGCTCTTTCTCTAGTAGGCCAAGTTGAGCCTTCTTTGAGGAGGACATTGCTATTCTACGTGCTAATGATGAGCGAAGTGAGCGAACAATATTGATATTTGCTGGCACGCCATCATTGGTAAAGCCTGCACGATAGGTTTGGTATTCAACCAATTTGTTTAGGCGATTATTTTGTAAGTTGGGTAACTCGAGATCTTCAAATAATAATTCAAGATACTCGTCCTTAGATACTTGGAAAACAAAATCATCTTGCCCTTCACCCGAATCGGAAGCATCACCCTGGCCAGCACCTTGCCCTCCGCCAGAAGGTGGCCGCTCGATTTTATCTCCTCTAGTAAATTGATCATTACCGGGATGTACTCGCTCCTTAAGGCCTCCTTGTCCTTGATGAAAGAAAGGTTCGCTAATGTCTTTAGTCGGGATCCCGATTTTTTCACCCTTATCAACATCAGTAACACTGCGTCGAGTGACGGCATCACTCACTGCTTTTTTTATTTGTTGCTTGTATCTGTTGATAAATCGTTGACGATTAACCGTGCTTTTTCCTTTAGCATTGAGTCGTCTATCTATGAAATTTGCCATGCGCACCTCCCAAGTCAACGCAGGAAGCCGTTAATGCTCCCTGCATGTCTATTTTAAGAAGACTTTCTTACTCTCAGATACCACTCTGAAAGCAATCTGACTTGCTTTTCTGTGTAGCCTTTTTCCATCATACGATGCACAAAATCATCGTGTTTACGTTGATCATCGGTTGATGTTTTGGCATTAAATGAGATGACAGGTAACAGATCTTCTGTATTGGAGAACATCTTCTTCTCGATGACGGTACGCAGCTTTTCATAACTCGTCCATAATGGATTCGAGCCATCATTGTTGGCACGTGCTCTGAGTACAAAGTTAACGATCTCATTTCTGAAATCTTTAGGATTACTAATGCCTGCAGGTTTTTCAATTTTTTCGAGCTCGGCATTGAGGGCTGAGCGGTCGAACAATTGGCCGGTTTCAGGATCACGATATTCTTGATCTTGAATCCAGAAGTCTGCATAGGTAACGTAACGGTCAAAAATGTTTTGACCGTATTCAGAATACGACTCCAAATAGGCCGTCTGTATCTCTTTACCTATAAACTCTACATACTTAGGTATTAGGTAGCCTTTGAGAGACTCCAAGTAGCGTTCGGCAATTTCAGTTGGGAATTGCTCCTGTTCAATTTGTCGTTCCAATACATAGAAAAGGTGTACTGGATTTGCAGCAATTTCGCTGTGATCGAAGTTAAAGACTTTAGATAAAATCTTAAAGGCGAATCGGGTGGATAACCCCTGCATTCCCTCATCAACACCAGCGTAATCACGGTATTCCTGATAGGATTTTGCTTTAGGATCGGTGTCTTTTAAACTTTCACCATCATAGACTCGCATTTTAGAAAAAATTGAGGAGTTTTCCGGTGCTATTACTCGTGACAGTACACTAAACTGAGCGAGAGTTTCCAGCGTTCCGGGAGCACAAGGAGCTTGTGACAGCTCAGAGTTTGCTAGCAACTTATTGTATATCTGTATCTCTTCAGACACTCTTAAGCAATAAGGTACTTTTACAATATAAACCCTGTCCAGAAATGCTTCATTTGTTTTGTTATTTCTAAACGTCGTCCACTCAGATTCATTAGAGTGCGCAAGAATAATGCCATTATAGGGGAGGGCAGACAGACCTTCTGTACCGTTATAGTTCCCTTCTTGAGTTGCTGTCAGTAGTGGATGAAGTACCTTGATCGGTGCTTTAAACATCTCAACGAATTCCATTAGCCCCTGATTTGCACGGCATAATGCTCCAGAGTAGGAGTAAGCATCGGCATCATTTTGAGCAAAATGTTCCAGTTGTCTAATATCGACTTTACCTACTAACGACGAGATGTCCTGATTGTTCTCATCTCCTGGCTCTGTTTTAGCGATGGCCATCTGATCCAAAATAGAGGGAAATACTTTTACGACTTTGAATTTTGATATATCGCCGCCGTAGTCGTGTAGTCGCTTCACAGCCCATGGAGACATGATAGATTTGAGGTAGCGAGATGGAATGTTATATTCACTCTTTAATAACCCACTGTCCTCTTCAGGGTTAAATAGGCAAAATGGGTGATCATTTACCGGGCTTCTATTGCCATCAGCACTTAACACATAGATAGGTATCTTTTGCATTAAGGCTTTTAATTTCTCGGCAAGGGAAGATTTACCTCCCCCTACAGGGCCCAATAAGTAGAGGATCTGTTTCGATTCTTCCAGACCTTGAGCCGAATGTTTTAAGTAAGCGACTATCTGTTGGATAGGCTCTTCCATTCCGTAAAAGTCTTTAAATTGCGGGAATCGTGAAATTAATCGATTAGAGAAAATTCGACTAAGTATCGGATCTTTTGCTGTATCAACGACTTCAGGTTCACCGATTGCAATCAGTAGTCTTTCGGCTGCCGATGCATATGCTGAACGGTCCGTTTTACAGATCTCCAAAAAATCCTGTAATGAATATTCCTCATCGAGCTTTTTTTCATAGCGCTGTTGGTAATGCTCAAATATGCCCATTCTTCACCCCCTGAAACGCCTAAATTAGATGATAGCGATAACTGAAAACCAGTCTCCTAGTATTAATATTAGAC
>SDWK01000982.1 GCA_004195335.1 Shewanella sp. | reverse complement strand
GCACAATCAATTTTGCATTTTTCTATTTCTCGCAAATCCATTGACGACATTGACCCTTTGGTCTCAGCGACAAAATAGACGTGCTTGACCTTCCCTTCCTGGAAGGCTATCGCCCAGTCGGGGTTGTAGTCGCCCACCGGGGTTGGGATGAAGAATCCCCAGGGAAGCTTGGCGTAGACCACGACTTCAGAACTGGTATCGAGTTCCTTGACGAATGTTCGCTCAATCTTTGAGTCGGTAAAAACGTAGTCGTAGATGTGCCGGTCGGCCTTGATCGCCTTGCTGAAATCGGCCTTCGGCTTCTCCTGGGTGAAGATATCGAGTTGATGCGTGTCGTCGACTGGATCGTAGGCAAGGTGTTCGATCACGGCGGTAGCTTTTTGTTCATTGATTAGCCGTGCTGACTTCATTATGAAGTCTTCGGGGTTGATCTTATACTGGCTGAAAACCGTAATATTCATCCCCTTGATGATGCTGGCGATTGTACTGCGTGTCAGTTGCGTTCCTTCCGCTAACTTTCCAACCAGGTCGTACTTTACACCCGAATGAATTGAAGCCTTGTGGGAGGATGTTGACGACTCTTTGACCTTGAACGACTCACCATTTTTTACGGCATCATAAGTTGCATCATCAACCTGCACACCGCTGACAATCGTATATTGCAGTGGACTGACCTTCAACTCCTTATCGAGAGTTTTGACACACTTCGTTACAAGTTCGGCAGTATCAAAATGGACCGTATAAGCAGCTTTACGGTTGATCCTATTCCAGAGTTCTTTGAACTCTTTCTTCTCGAAATTGGCACTGAAAAACAGTCTCTGAAAATTTGGCAACTCACTTCGTAGCACGAAGAGAGTCCAGTCACTGAGCACCCGGTGAATTCAAGGTGCTTCAAAGCTAACAACGAATAATATTGACTATTACACATAAGTGCCAGCAATTTAGTCGATATCAGACCGCGGCCAGAGAAAGGGCTGAAGTCCAATTGCGCCAACGCAGGTTCCCAAGGATGAAAGATGCGCAATCATCCTAAAGCGGTTCAAGTTCCTGCGCTTGATCCTCATATATTTTGAAGAAAAACATCCAGACGAGCTCCCCGAGTTTCTCAGCATCGCCTTCAACGCCAGCGTCTTTGTGCATGATGTCCTGGATGGAGATAGACAAGAATATTGTGTGCCATAGCGTATTTATCGGCAGACGAATCTAACGGATATTGACGTAAGTAATCGGATTAGCCGCCCCTCGTGGAAAATAGTGGGCAACAGACTGTTCCAGATATTTGCTCCGAATAGAATCCGGGGCAACCCTCCCGGAGAATTCCCAGCGCCCATCAAGCTCAACATCTTGCTGAGCCCTGGTTTCATATGCTGTCGACCCAGCAGGGTGCCATGAATCAACGGAATAGACTTCTTGAACAATGCCCAGGGAGACAGCAAGGGCGTATTGCACCTTATCTCTTCGCGAACCGATCACCCAAACACCACGAGTCGATTCATAGAGAGCCTCAGTTGACATGCCTGGCGAATAGGACCGATTGATTCGAATCATTAGAGCTGGCTCGGAAACCTGTACTTGCTGTGGAAATGTCATATTCGCTCCAAAAATCACCTCTTACGTGCAGAAATCACTTAGGTGATATGCCTGATGTCATACCTGTTGACGTCTTTGTAATCCAAATTTGTCCATTTCTGAGATGATCCCTTCAGCGACCTCAAAGATCGTTGCAACAAGCTCTTCCTTTTGTTTGAGCTCAATAAGTTGGAACAGAGCATCGTTGTCAGTATCAAATCGGACCGGGGTGTTGATATAGATACGCTCCTTGACCAACTTGTCGTCATAGGAGCCAAGCTCACACCCCTTTGAAAGTTGAAAGTTTTGGTAGAAGGACTCCACAACAGTTTTATCCAAATCCTTTTCCTTTTTCTCACCGTAGAGTCCTACGTAGAACCTATTATCGAAACGGATCTCTAAACCGAGATGTGTACTGTTCATTTCATATGCTTTTGATACAAACCCGAACCACCGTGGAACATTACGTGATTTAGAAAACCGTTCATTTGACACTTTCTTGAGACGAGCGGAATCAACAAGATGCCTGTTGGCTTGCAGCTCACCTGTGAGGCAGCTATCGTTGCATTCGCTCCGCATCTTCCATTCGGCAAGGATCATATCCCAAAGCTCGCAAAGCAACGACTTTCTGAACAGGGTAACTGCATTTGATAACTGCGATGCCGCAAAGAGTTTCTCTGGGGTATCAAGGAGTAAATTTAAGCCTTTAGACATGCCTTCTCCATTTCCGGTCAAGGAATTAATGGTGCCCATATACTGTCCAATGACTTCCCGTGCATACGGAAAGAAAGCCAATTTTTCATGGCATAATTTAAGCCATTCTCTGACATGATCTGCGTACGACAACAGGCGGACCGGGGCCTCTGAATTTTCCACGCTCACATAGGACAATTCGATCGTGGGAATGTCTGCAATACTTTGGGCGGAAGGTGCGTAGCCCGAGAGCGTCAGATAGTACAGGAGGTAAGGCCGGGTCGACGGTTCTTGATCTGGAATAGGTGGTCGATATGGGCCGTATTGATTGTTAAGGTAGCGCCAGTAGCGACTCAGTTGGCGTTTTTCATCGTCAGCGTATATTTTGTTCTCAATAGCAATCCCGAAGCGCCGGCCCGAACTCCCCCTCCCTGCCAACAGAATATCTATCCGACCATCGACACCTCTGGATTCTTCAACCGTGACCTGCCAATGGTCAATCCCCGCGACATCCTTTTCGATACCAAGGAAAGAGAAAAACAGCCTCAGAAAGGTGTCGCCTTGGGCGTGCGATCCCAGCGGATTAAGAAGCTCGGCAATCAGTGCCGAGTGTCCATAGACTTCGTCGGTTGCACGATTCAGTATCTTGAAGACATTGAAATTAGCACCGGAACGTTGTCGATATTCCCGGTAATTGGCAATCTGTACTTCAGAACGTGAGATCAGCTCACGGACAATCCCCTCATCGAGGGTCAAGTCTCTATTGTCTTGATGCATATAAGACCTCTTCAAGTTCACGGTTTGCCTGCTCGTACTTCTACTTACCGCCAAAAACTGTGCGGTTCCCTTCCACGGCCATCGCTGTGTTAGAGCTGGGTGACAATGGGAGTAGACTGGGCATCCAACCCCTTTCACTTTGCATAGCGGTCCCAAAGCTGTTGCGGTGAAGGAAACTCGTCAAGAGTCATGGAAGTTTCGACTGGTGAGGACTGACCGGTGCGGTCATGAAAGAGAAAGCCGCTGCCGTTGGAACTGAAGACGAAAGGCAGGTCGAGTGTCTCGGCGTAATCCAGAGCCTGCTGCATCCCGTGCCCAACGGCATGCCCCGCACTCTTTGCTTCGATGACAGCGATAGGCAGGTTGGGTCGTAGTAGAGGATGTAATCTGCTCGCTTGGCTTTGCCTCGGGAGTTGAGTTTACCCCGAACGATAATACGCCCTGAGGTGAAACTGACTTCCTCCCTGACCTGAGTCTGAATATCCCATTCTGCCCGCTCAAGTACCTGGGTTATGAATTTCGTTCAGATATCCTGCTCCGAATACTTCTATTGCATGACTGTACGGCCTTCCCAACATCAAAACATAAAACTTTAGCAACATTAAAATTAGAAAAAATCCACTCAAAGGACAAGAAAAAACCGCTCGATTCCTTCTCCCCCCTTTTTTTTTCAGTAGTCAGAAAAAAAAACAAAGAACCGCCCCTCCACAGAGGCGAAGAAAACCCTAATTGACACCACCTAATATATATGGTAATATATCCCATATCTCACATAGGAGGAAACGACATGAAACGTAAAGCAATCAGGCGTGCAAAAAAATTGGCTTCTGCTCCGCGGTGGATTCAAGCATTGGTTCTGGTGAAATCACTGGATTTGATTCCTTCATTGGAATTCCAGTGGGGCCTCTTCTTCTAATCATAATTTTCCCAATGATTTTGAAGGCGTAATGCTTAAAAAAAACAAACCCAAAATATGCCAACTCAGTTAACAAAATTGTTTGGAGCTAAAATCCATGACGATTGAATTTGAGAAAAATCTGAGGTCAAAAACAAAGCAAAAAACTAACAAACATGTTTGTTAGTTTTTCTCGCCACCCCAACCATAGAGCGATAACACCTTGTTATTACTATAGAACTTGGCCTACTTCCTGAATAATAGCTATCAAAACGATCCCAAACAGAAAGGAGATGCTATGAAGCATAGAAACGACAACACGGGGGGTAACAGTAACCAACCTCCACACGACTGGTACACCATTGAGGAGGCAGCGATACGGATCAAGGTCGGTAACGCAACAATTAGAAACCTGCTGACGAACGGGCTCCCTTATTCTCAACCTACCCCGAAAATCATTCGGATTCTCTCGACAGACCTCGATCAGTTCCTAATGAAACATCGCAAAAACTGTGTGCCTACAGACATTTCCCGTATCGCAGATGAGATCTTGAAAGACCTGGGTCCCGACAAAGATAACGACAAAGATTGATTGTCATTCAACATTTCAATGAAGGAGGGTCTATGGGCGTAGTTGTCAAAGAAAAGATCAAGGGATCAGGTGTCTACTGGGTATTCATATCGATAAAGGGATTACGGAAGGCCAGGAAGGTTGGAGACAGAAGGTCCGCAGAACTTCTTGCAATCCAACTCCGAGGGAAAATCGCAAGTGGAGATTACCCGATGAATAATGCAGATGATGATCTTCCCCCTTGCCTCAGAGAATACCATCTGGATTGGCTTACAAACTGTGTAGAGGGGATTTTGGATGACACCACTCATGCGCGATATCAGCAGGTGATGAAAAAGGACATTCTCCCTACACTTGGAACGGTTCGTGTTGATCAAATCACCCCTAAACATGTCAGAAACATTCAAAATCGGTTGAAAAAAGATGGCAGAACCACAAAGGCTATTGAACTGGTCCGTACGACCCTTTCTAGCTGTCTCGGTGAAGCGGTCATTGATGGGATGATTCGCGACAATCCAGTTAAACGTCTTGGACAGATGAAGAAAAACTCCAAAACGGTAGATGATCGGCAGGAGAAGGTGCATAAGATCACCCCACTTTCCAAGCAGCAAGCCGACACCTTCATTCAACAGGCGATGACTGAATCACCCCTCATGTACGGACCAATGTTTTTATGTGCGATCAAGTCGGGACTACGACTAGGTGAGTTGATTGCCCTCCAGTGGGA
>SDWK01000142.1 GCA_004195335.1 Shewanella sp. | reverse complement strand
GCGCCACCACTTCAGGTGTCGTTAACTCGGTCATGGCCGATCACAGGATGGTCAATATCAGTCGTGGCCCGATAGAAAAATGGAACCGCCCAGCGGCAGAGGTGAACTTTATGGTGAGTGAAGCGGTAGACATGTCGGTATTTAAAGTCGGAGCCAAGCTTAACTTCACCTTCGAGACCCGTGACGGTCAATTTATCATCACTACAATCAAGCCCATGCAGATGTCTGACGTCAGCGGTGAATAAAGGAGAGTAAAATGGTTGAATCCATTATTCAATGGTCGGTTAAGAATCGCTTCTTCGTGCTATTGGGCGCAGCGTTCTTAGTCGGTCTCGGGCTGTTTTCATTAAAAAACACCCCAGTCGATGCCTTGCCCGATCTGTCGGATGTACAGGTCATCATTAAAACGAGTTTTCCCGGTCAGGCTCCTCAGGTGGTGGAAGACCAAGTGACCTATCCGATGACGACAGCCATGTTGTCGGTACCCGGCGCTGTTACAGTGAGAGGATATTCCTTCTTCGGTGACTCCTACGTCTATGTCATCTTCGATGAGAAAACCGACCTCTATTGGGCGCGAAGTCGGGTGCTGGAATATCTGAGCCAGGTTGCGCCGTCGCTACCGCCCAATGCCAAGCCTCAGCTCGGTCCGGATGCCACGGGAGTGGGCTGGGTCTACCTGTATGCCCTTATCGATAGAACTGGTCAGCACGATATCAGTGAATTACGTAGCCTGCAGGATTGGTTTCTAAAGTTCGAGCTGCAAACTGTGCCGGGTGTATCGGAAGTCACCGCCCTGGGCGGTATGGTGAAGCAGTATCAGGTCAAGGTTGATCCCGACAAGTTACGTGCCTTCGGTATTCCGCTCTCACTTATTCAAACAGCGATCAAACGGGGAAACAGAGAGATTGGCGCATCCGTGGTCGAGATGGCTGAGGCCGAATACATGGTTCGCGCCACTGGGTATCTGCAGAGTGTGGAAGATATTGGCAATGTTCCATTGGGTGTGAATAACAATGGTACGCCCTTATTGCTCAAAGATATCGCTGAAATAGGCTTAGGCCCACAGATGCGACGCGGCGTGGCCGAGCTCAATGGTGAGGGCGAAACGGTTGGCGGTATCATAGTGATGCGCTACGGTGAGAATGCCCAGAAAACCATAGACGGGGTCAAGGCCAAGCTGGAACAGTTGAAGAAGGGGTTACCTGAGGGGGTAGAGGTGGTCACGGTTTATGATCGCAGTGGTCTTATCGATCGCGCGGTGAAAAACCTCGGCTACAAGCTACTGGAAGAGTTCTTGGTTGTTGCCTTAGTCTGCATGGTGTTCCTGTTTCATTTTCGCTCCTCACTGGTGGCCATCGTCAGCCTGCCTGTTGGCATATTAGCCGCCTTCTCCATCATGTATTTTCAGGGGCTTAACGCTAATATTATGTCGCTTGGCGGCATCGCCATCGCTATCGGAGCCATGATCGATGGTGCGATTGTGATGATCGAAAACATGCACAAACATATGGAACGAACCCCGTTAACGGACGCAAACCGCTGGCAGATTGTCGCAGATTCCGCCAAGGAGGTTGGACCGGCCCTGTTTTTCAGCTTGTTGATTATTACGGTCAGTTTCATGCCGGTATTTACGCTGGAGGCGCAAGAGGGACGCATGTTTGCCCCGCTTGCATTTACCAAGACTTATGCCATGGCGGTCTCGGCGCTATTGGCCATTACCTTGGTGCCGGTATTGATGGGGTATTTTATTCGAGGCAAGGTGATGCCGGAACATAAGAATCCGGTCAACCGTATTCTTACCGCGGCTTACATGCCTGTGCTGCGAAAGGTTTTGCAATTCCCTAAGTCGACCCTGATGTTGGCGCTGGTTGTACTGGGTATTGGTATTTGGCCTCTGGAACACATAGGTAGCGAATTTATCCCGCCTTTGGATGAAGGGGATCTCATGTATATGCCAACCACCTATCCGGGGATCTCTATCGGTAAGGCGCGTGAGCTGCTACAGCAGACGGATAAGCTTATTTATACTGTACCGGAAGTGCAGACTGTTTTCGGTAAGGTAGGGCGAGCGGAGACGGCGACCGATCCGGCGCCATTGACAATGATTGAAAGCTTTATTCAGCTAAAACCTAAGAGTGAATGGCGTGAGGGCGTCACCTCGGAAAGCCTGAAGAAAGAGCTAGATGCACTGGTTAAACTGCCGGGAGTGACAAACGCCTGGGTGATGCCGATTAAGACCCGTATCGACATGCTCGCGACGGGTATTAAGACCCCGGTGGGGATCAAGATAGCCGGCCCTGAACTGGGTGTGATCCAGGAGATAGGTAAGGATCTGGAGCGCATTCTTAAAGATGTACCGGGTACGGCTTCGGTCTACTCGGAGCGTGTAGCCGGCGGCCGCTACATTAAGGTCGACATTCAGAGAGAAAAGGCGGCCAGATACGGACTTAATATCGCCGATGTCCAGCAGGTTATTGCTACCGCCATTGGGGGGATGAATGTATCTCAAACTGTGGAAGGGCTGGAGCGCTATCCGATCAACCTGCGCTATCCCCAGGATTACCGTAACTCACCCGAGCAGTTGGCGATGCTTCCCATCATCACGCCTCAAGGCCTGCGGATCTCCCTTGCCGATGTGGCGAACATAGTGGTCGAAGATGGCCCTCCTGGCATTAAGAGTGAAAATGCGCGCCTCAATGGTTGGGCTTACATAGACATAGAGGGGATCGATATCGGTAGCTATGTGGTCGAAGCCCAGAGAGTGGTTGACGAACAGCTTCAGTTGCCAGCTGGTTACTCCATTGCCTGGTCCGGTCAGTATGAATATATGCAGCGCGCCAAGGCGAAACTGACCTATGTAGTGCCGTTAACCTTAGGGATCATCATTCTTTTACTGTATATGAACTTTCGCAATTTAATCGAAGTTGGCATCATCATGGGGACTTTACCGTTTGCTATGGTGGGCAGCGTTTGGTTGATGTATCTGCAGGGGTTTAACTTTTCGGTTGCGGTCGGTGTCGGCTTTATTGCGCTTGCCGGAGTCGCGGTAGAGATTGGTGTCATCATGCTGGTCTATCTTAATCAGGCCTATGTCCAGATGATTAATGATTGTGAAAACAGTGGCTCTGTTCCCTGTGAAAATGGATTAAGGGAAGCTGTATTACAGGGGGCTGGCATGCGAGTCAGACCTGTGATGATGACAGCCGCCGCTATTATCGCTGGTTTGTTACCTATCTTATATGGGACCGGAACGGGCTCGGAAGTGATGAGCCGTATTGCCGCCCCTATGGTTGGCGGCATGGTTAGCGCCGTCGCGCTCACCTTAGTCGTCGTTCCGGTTGTTTTTTACCTTTGGAGAAGTATTCAGTTACGAAGACAGCAATAAATCAATGAGCAAGGATTAAGGCTTTGCAATGTGAGAAAGGACAGACCTTGAGGCCTGTCCTTTGCCTCGCAGCCATTAGTGTCATTCATCATCTGTTCATGACATGAACAGCTAAACTAGTTAGTAGGGGATTTGTTCTAGGTACTTGTGTTCGGTACTTGTGTTAACTACTTTCGATAGGAGTTAAGTATGAAGATCAAGAAAATCACAGCGATTATCGGGGATATGCAACTTGAAGATGTAGAGCATGCACTCGAGCAACATGGCGTTACCGGTTTTACGGTATCTACTGTCAGAGGGCGTGGTAAATACAGTAATTTATACACACGAGATCAGTTAGTCAGCCACAGTAAGATTGAAATCTATACGAGTACTCAACATGCTGACGATATTTGTCAATTAATCATGAAAGCCGCTGAAATCGGGTCTGTCAGTATCGGCTTCGTTGCGGTCTCGGACGTGGAACAATTAGTTTGGGTTCATGAGCAGCGAGTGGCCAGTGTAGATGATTTTAACTTTTTTGAAGGAAGAGCAGAAACATGATGCAAGATAGTGCTGAGTAATGATTATACTCTGTGATCGCTGGTTTATCTGTTTAAGGTTAACCAGCTTGTTCCCTTTTTACTTTTCTGGCACAACTATATCAACATCTACCTCAGGCTAGCACTTCTAGCACTGTATCTTATGCAGGTTTTTTAGCGGGCTCAAACAGATCCCGCTGTAGATGTGATTCGTTGACCAGAACGTTCAAGTCTACACTCACCTTGTAGTCACGTATCCCCTGACGAAATTGCCGGGCGGGCATCTGACTCACCACTTCGGTGATCTCTCCGGTATCATTGGTTGGGTAAGCGAAACGGTGGGTAATTTAAAACCTGTCGAATTTGAGGGGGGATAATTATACTTTGATGTCGCCACTATTTATCCATTCATCCATCCCACTTCGTCTAACTGAAGAGCACGGTCTTTCGCCCTCGAGTCCCGTACCTTGTATTTATTTGCACAATTTGTCATATGCTCCAGTTATTTACAGCTAAACTAGTTAGTGGGAATTATTGGCTATTTTTGTTAGATATTGGTGTTAGCTACTTTCGATAGGAGTTCGATATGAAGCTTAAGAAAATTACTGCGGTTATAGGGGATTTGCAACTTGAGAGTGTTCAGCATGCACTCGAAGCACATGGCGTCAGCAGTTTTACTGTCTCTACCGTTAGAGGGCGCGGTAAATACAGTAACTTATAC
The DNA here is from genome assembly GCA_004195335.1 of Shewanella sp. Classification (GTDB taxonomy): domain Bacteria; phylum Pseudomonadota; class Gammaproteobacteria; order Enterobacterales; family Shewanellaceae; genus Shewanella. The sequence continues at coordinate 10,015 of SDWK01000142.1, read as the reverse complement.
TCTCAAGATCAGTTAGTCAGTCATATTCAGATGGAAGTTTATACCAGTGCTGAACATGTCGATAAGATCGCTAGACTCATAATGACTTCGGCAGAAATCGGTTCCATCAGTGTAGGCTTTGTCGCTGTTACGGATGTGGAACAGTTACTTTGGGTTCATGAACAGCGAGCTGTGAGTGAAGAAGATTTTGATTTTTCAGAAGCAACTGCTGAATCATGAAGTGGCATAACATGGGTTAATGTTTTTGATCCTGTAACAGCGGGTTGATCTTTGAGATCAACCAGCTTACTTCCCCATCCCTTATTATGATATTTCCTTTGTATCGAACTCTGCCGCAATCCACCATCCAGTTCGCAAAAGCGTCAGGATTCATGCTATTTTTTATCTGATCATTCATACCTTAGTAACGCTTATTCCTAGCGAACTCATCCGTTGTGGTTTTTAGAGACGGGCTGTCGAACATTGCACTGTGAATGTCAGCCTTCACATAGCCCATCCCAAGACAGGTAGTCGTTTTCTACATCTCTTACTAATAAGCCCTCGCGTTCAAGCAAGCCACACGCGGGCTAATTAGGTGAGTCATTATATTTTGTTCACTTTTCGCCCTGATACAAGATAGTCCAACTCGGAATTTTCCCAGTGTTAGACAAAAATATAGGCATCAACTACGCTCATATATATCGTTAAGATCCGCTATTCATGGCAATGAAGGATTCGATAACAAAAACAGAGGCACGTTCAGTGAAAAATATTTTTGTTTTTGGTGCGGATGAATTCAACCTTTCCCTGATGCGTTCGCTAGAGTCTGCCGAGGAATATTGTTTTCATGAGCTTTATCAATATGGTGAGGTAAAAACTGGAAAGGAATTCCCAGTCAAAACCTTGTATGAAGGCGCTGTTGCGCGACTGAAAAACTATCCCGATTCCGTCGATGCCATTGTCGGCTATTTGGACTTTCCGGTTAGCACCATGCTTCCTATATTGTGTCAATCCTTAGGCTTGCCTTCTCCGAGCTTTGAAGCGGTGCTTAAATGTGAACATAAATACTGGAGCAGGCTGGAGCAGCGTCGTGTTGTTCCGGAATATATCCCCGATTTTTGTGCTGTTGACCCTTTTAAAGATGATTATCAACAGCAGCTCACCCTCGATTATCCTTTCTGGCTTAAGCCGGTGAAAGCCGTTTTATCACATCTCGGGTTTATGGTGCGTAATGATAGTGAACTTGAAATGGCGATTGCGGAGATCCGCAAAAAAATTTACTGCTTTGCCGAGCCGTTCAACTACCTGCTGACATTTGCCGATCTGCCTGATGATGTTGCCGCTGTCGACGGCTATCACTGCATCGCCGAAGGGATCATCTCCCATGGCCAGCAATGTACGCTTGAAGGTTATATGTTTGGTAGCAATCTGTATGTCTATGGGGCCGTTGATTCTATCCGCGAAGGCGAACATGATTCCAGCTTCTCTCGCTATCAGTATCCATCATCGATCCCGCAGCATGTTCAAGACAAAATGATCACCGTCACCGAGCGCTTTCTTACCCATATCGGCTTTGATAATGGCCCGTTCAATATTGAGTATTACTGGGAGAAAGAGAGTGACCATATCTGGTTGCTGGAGATCAATACCCGTATTTCCAAGTCCCATTCTCCATTATTTCGTAACGTCGATGGTATGTCCCATCATCTGGTAATGCTTGATCTGGCCTTGGGGAAACAGCCTGTATTTCCCCATCGTCAAGGCTTATACCGATATGCGGCCAAGTTCATGTGGCGGATACATGCAGATGCTCTGGTTAATAGGGTGCCCACAGAGCAAGAGGTGCAAGCCGTTACTCGGCGCATCGCGGGTACTGAGATCCTGCTGCATGTCTGTGAGGGGATGCGTCTGTCTGATCTTAATTATCAAGACAGTTACAGCTACGAGATCGCAACAGTGTTTATCGGCGGCGACAGCGAGCAGGAGTTGTTGCAGAAATATCGTGATGTGCAACAAGCGTTACCGCTGGAACTTGTGCCGCTGTCCTAAATGACATGCGCGACAATCGTGAGGAGGTAAATATGACGGTTACTGAACACTCAGCATACAAAATCCGACATATCGAACATTGCTGGATCCCGATGGCCGATGGCATTCGCCTTTCTGCCCGTATCTGGATGCCCGAAGATGCTGAAACTAAGCCTGTACCGGCTATTTTTGAATACATTCCTTACCGTAAGCGTGATGGGGTAAGATTGCGCGACGAAACCATGCATCCGTATTTTGCCGGGCATGGCTACGCCTGTATCCGTGTTGATATCCGTGGTAGCGGTGACTCTGAGGGTGTGCTGACAGACGAATACCTGCAGCAGGAACTCGACGATGGTGTCACTGTTATTGAGTGGCTGGAAAAACAGCCGTGGTGCGACGGAAATATCGGCATGTATGGTATCTCATGGGGGGGATTCAACGGCCTGCAGATTGCGGCGATGCAACCGCCACAGCTTAAGGCTATCGTCACCGTTTGCTCTACCGATGACCGCTATGCCGATGATGTGCACTATATGGGAGGCTGCCTGCTCGGTGATAATCTTTCTTGGGCCTCGACAATGTTTGCCTACAACTCTCTGCCGCCTGATCCGCAAATTGTCGGTGAAAAGTGGCGTGACATGTGGTTTGAGCGCCTTAAAGGCAGTGGTTTATGGCTGGATACCTGGCTTAATCATCAGCACCGTGACGAGTACTGGCAGCATGGTTCGATCTGCGAAGATTTTTCTAAGGTGCAGGTCCCTGTCATGGCAGTCAGCGGCTGGGCCGATGGCTATAGCAATGCGGTTTTTCGCCTGCTCAGCAATTTGACTGGACCGAAGCAGGGACTAATTGGCCCCTGGAGTCATAAGTATCCCCACATTGGTGTGCCCGGTCCGGCGATCGGTTTTTTACAGGAATGTCTACGCTGGTGGGATAAATGGCTGAAGGGGATTGAGACCCACATTATGGACGAGCCCATGCTGCGTGCATGGATGCTTGACAGTATGCCGCCGTCGACTTCTTACCATCAGCGATTTGGTCGTTGGGTCAGTGAGCCATCTTGGCCGTCACCCAATATCGGGACGCTTGCCTTCAAGCTTGATAAATATCGTCTGGTGGACGAATACGAAGAGGTTGATGAGGAGGAACTGTGTTTGCAGTCACCATTGAGCAACGGTCTGTTTGCCGGCAAATGGTGTTCATATAGCACGACACCGGATCTGCCTCATGATCAGCGTGAAGAAGAAGGTGGCGCGTTAGTTTTTACCAGTAATCCTCTCGACACCACTCTTGAGATAATGGGGGCGGCGGTGATTGAGCTGGAATTATCAGCCAACAAACCAGTGGCAATGGTCGCTGTACGACTATCGGATGTGCATCCTGATAACAAGAGCTCACGGGTCACTTATGGTCTGCTGAACCTGACTCATAGGGATAGCCATTCCAAACCGTCACCGCTGCAACCGGACAAGCGCTATCGGGTTAAACTGCAGCTTAACGGTGTAGCGCAGACCTTCCCTAAGGGCCACAAGATCAGGATTGCAATTTCTTCATCTTATTTCCCGCTGGCCTGGCCTCCTGCGGAGTCAACGCGACTCAAAATTTATACGGGTTGCAGCCGCTTGATATTGCCTAGCCGAACGCCACGTAAAGAGGCGATCTCTTTCCCTGAGCCAGAGGCTTCCGCCAGCGGTGCAAAGGAGCAACTTCATGAGGGGCATCATAACTGGCGAGTGATCCGCGATCTGGACAAGGATCTATCGACTTTGGAGGTCATTAACGACAATGGTACTTATCGACTTGAAGATATCGACATTATTGTAAATCGCGAAACTAATGAGTGGTACTCCTATCAGTGTGATGACTTCCAATCTGCGAAGGGCAAGACACTCTGGCGCTGGGGATTTAGGCGAGGAGATTGGTCGGTAAAGACTGTCACCCGAACCTTACTACACTGTGATCAGTTTTATTTTTATCTGGATGCAGAGCTTGATGCTTATGAAGGAGACAAACGAGTTTATTCACAAAACTGGAACCTTCGCATCAAGCGTAATTTGGTTTGATGCTGGTGCCGGTAATACCGGCACCAGCAGAGAATAGGGGCCGTTTTTATCAGTTTATTATTTATCATGTACTGTGTAAATTTGGCCGTAATCCACGAGCTGACAATCTTTTTTAGCAATAGGGTATGAGGATGCGTTTTTAAGCGCAAATTTAGTGTTTTTCAAATGAATGGGATTTGGTAGAATAGGGAGGACTAATAGGAGAGTTATCAATGTCAGTTTATGTTGTGGGCCATAAGATCCCAGATTCAGATTCCATTTGTGGTGCGATTGCGCTTGCTTACCTGAGAAATCAAATCGGTGAAGCTTCGATTGCGGCGCGACTCGGTGAGTTATCGCCAGAAACCGCATTCATCTTAGAAAAGTTTGGCTTTGAAGCACCGGAGTTTAAGACAAGTTATGCCGGTGAAGAGGTGTTTATTGTCGATCACTCTGAGCTAACACAAGCGCCGGACGATATTGGCGAAGCGACGATTGTCGGGATTGTCGACCATCATAAACTGGGCGATCTGACGACATCTACACCACTTGAGTGTTGGATCCGTCCTGTTGGTTGCAGTAACACCATTATTAAGATGATGTATGATTTTCACGGTGTTGAAATTCCAAAGAATATTGCGGGCATCATGTTGTGCGCCATCTTGAGTGATACGGTTATCTTTAAGTCACCAACGTGCACCACTGCAGATATTAAGTGTGTCGAAGCACTCGCTGCAATTGCGGGCATCGAAGACTTTAAAGCCTTAGGCATGGAGATGTTTAAGGTTAAGTCTGCAGTTGAAGGTACTCCGGCACGCGATCTCGTTATGCGTGATTTTAAAGACTTCAACATGAATGGTCACATGGTGGGTATCGGTCAACTTGAGGTTATCGACCTTTCAGTATTTGATGATATCAAAGCTGAGCTTGAAGCCGATATAAAAGCAATGAAAGCGGAGGGTGGGCGTCACAGTATGCTACTACTGCTGACCGATATCATGAAGGAAGGCTCAGAGCTGTTAATTGTCAGCGATGATGCAACCTTGACCGAGCGTGCTTATGGTAAATCATGCGAAAATGGCCGAGTTTGGCTTGATGGTGTATTGAGCCGTAAGAAGCAGATCGTGCCACAGTTGCAGGAAGCTTTAGCTTAACGCTTTTTCAACCGTTTATACCAATAGTCATATCGAAGGCCGAAACACTTTTCATTAGGAATCGTGCTTCGGCCTTTTTGTATCTTATAAACCGCAAAGTGATAGCGAGAATAGCGGGTTAACATTTAGGAAGTTTAGAATAAATTGATATAGATCAAGCAATTCTGCAGTCGTCTATCGATTGGATACTATACTGATACCAAGCTGTATCTCCATCGAATCCATTCAGAGTCTGGGAAGCTCTCCTTATGACTGAAACCATCATTGATAAACCACCTTACCAGCAAGTGAAGACAAACTTGGCTGACTACCATGAGTGTTACACCTCCTTCTCTGCAGAGCCTCCTTCGGCTGTATCTGATCTATCCAATAGGCGCACGATAAATATCGCCTATGAAGCGATCGATCGTCATCTCAATACCAAGATTGAAGATAAATTGGCCTTACGTTGGCTGAGTAAACAAGATGAAACCGTGGATTTCAGTTATCGGGAGTTAGCCGAGCAAACCAGTCGCTTTGCCAGTGCGCTTCATCGTCTTGGTTTTGAACGGGGATCCCGCGTCTTCAGCTTAGCGGGTCGCTTACCCTTACTCTATATTTCAGCGCTGGGAACATTAAAGTCTGGCTGTGTGTTTACCCCGCTGTTTTCGGCTTTCGGGCCTGAACCTATCCGTTCACGAATGGAGATTGGTGAGGCGAACGTGCTGATCACAACCATGAGTTTGTACCGAAAGAAAGTGGCTCCCTGGTGGCACGAGTTGCCACACCTTAAGGCCATTTTATTGATAGATGGTAGCGGCGAACTGGAAGAGGGCTGTTATGCATTACCTGAGTTACTAAGCCTGGGAGACCCACATTATCCCTGTGTTAATACTCAAAAAGATGAGATGGCATTATTGCATTTTACCAGTGGCACCACGGGGAAGCCCAAAGGTGTCATACATGTTCATCAGGCCGTAGAAGAGCATAAAATATCCGCTTATTACGCACTCGATCTTCATCCGTCGGATATCTACTGGTGTACCGCCGATCCCGGTTGGGTGACCGGTACCTCCTACGGCATTATCGCTCCCCTATGTATGGGGGCGACGATGATCGTCGATGAGGCCGAGTTTGAAGTGGAGCGCTGGTATCGGATCTTACAGGATCAACACATAACGACTTGGTATACCGCACCTACGGCTATTCGAATGCTGATGAGAGCGGGGAGTGAAATAAGGGAAGGTTATGATCTCTCGGCATTACATTTTATTGCAAGTGTCGGTGAACCCTTGAACCCTGAAGCGGTTATCTGGGGGAAGAAAACCTTGGGGCTTCCGTTTCATGATAATTGGTGGCAGACAGAAACGGGGGCGATCATGATTGCCAACTATGCGAGTCAGGCAATCAAACCTGGTTCTATGGGGCTACCTTTGCCCGGGATCACCGCAGGAATCGTTAAACGAAATGAGCAAGGTGATGTTGAAGAGGTACATAAACCGATGGAAGTCGGTGAGCTGGCATTAAAACAGGGTTGGCCATCCATGTTTCGCGGTTACCTGCATCAGAGTGAAAGATATGAGCGCTGCTTTAATAATGGCTGGTACCTGAGTGGAGATTTAGCCATGCGCGATGAACAGGGCTATTACTGGTTTGTTGGCCGCGTCGACGACTTGATCAAGTCATCGGGTCACCTGATAGGTCCTTTTGAAGTCGAAAGCGCATTGATGGAGCATAGCAGTGTGGCCGAAGTGGGGGTCATTGGCATTCCGGACGAGCTTACCGGTGAGATGGTTAAGGCCTATGTGGCATTGAAACCGGGCGTAGAACAGACAGAGCAAGCATTGCAGGCACTACAAAAAGAGCTAAAAGGGTTCGCCCGTAAACGTTTAGGTGCCGCCGTCGCACCCAAAGAGATCGTATTTCGCCAAAACCTACCCAAAACCCGTAGCGGAAAAATCATGCGTCGTCTGTTAAAGGCGCGAGAGCTTGGCCTACCGGAAGGTGATATATCAACATTGGAGAGTGACGAGCAATGAATCAAAAACCACATATAGATAGAGCACATCTGATTAACCAGCTAAAGCAGATGCTGCGAATTCGCCGCTTCGAAGAGAAATGCACACAGCTCTATGCTGAGGAAAAAATACGAGGCTTCTTACATCTGTACATAGGCGAAGAGGCTATAGCGGTCGGGGTGATGTCAGTGTTGAAGCCAGAAGATCAGATAGTGGCAACCTATAGAGAGCATGGTCATGCACTGGCTCGCGGCTTATCGATGGGCAGTATACTGGCTGAAATGTTCGGTCGAACCAACGGTTGCAGCAGGGGCCGTGGGGGCTCGATGCATCTGTTCGATAAGCAGATGAATTTCTATGGCGGTAATGCCATCGTAGCCGGCGGTTTACCACTAGCCGCTGGGCTGGCCATGGCCAATAAAAAGCAACATAGAGATGCGGTGACTGTCTGCTTCTTCGGTGAGGGGGCCGTAGCAGAGGGAGAGTTTCATGAAGCCATGAATCTTTCCGTGTTATGGAAGCTTCCCGTTTTGTTTGTGTGTGAAAATAATGGTTACGCCATGGGGACGGCCTTGTCTCTGTCTGAGTCTGAAACCAATATCGCCAAGAAGGCGTCCGGCTATGGCATGGCTTCCTCTCAAGTTGATGGCATGAATGTCGTCGATGTCGAATCGGCAACGTCATCTGCTCTGGATCTGATAAAGACAACCTCACAGCCCTATTTTCTGGAGTGTAAAACCTATCGCTTCCGTGGCCACTCCAGTTTCGACGGGCAACTCTATCGTGAAAAAGAGGAGATCCGTCAGTGGGAAGAGAAGGGACCGGTGATCAGGTTACAAAACTGGTTAAAGGAAAATAATCATTTCAATGAAGAGGAGCTCGATGAGCTGGAGTCAGAGATAAAAGCCGAAATTGAGGCCGCCATCGAATTTGCCGAGATGGGACCTTGGGAGGACACCGCCGACCTTTGCAAAGATGTCTATAGCCCAACTCAACAAGGAGAGCCGGGATGAATGCTCAAACCTTAACATACAGAGAAGCATTGCGTGCGGGGATAGAGCAGGCTCTGGAAGATGATGAACGTGTGTTCCTGATGGGGGAAGATGTGGGTCGCTACGGTGGGTGCTATGCGGTGAGTAAGGGACTGTTTGATTACTATGGCGAGCAGAGAATTATCGATACGCCTTTGTGTGAATCCGGTTTTGTCGGTGTTGGGATTGGTGCCGCACTTGGGGGGCTACGGCCCATCGTAGAGGTGATGACGGTTAATTTCAGCCTACTGGCGATGGATCAAATCGTCAATAGTGCAGCCACATTACGGCATATGTCGGGAGGTCAGTTTAATATCCCAGTAGTGATCCGCATGGCTTGCGGCGCAGGGCGTCAATTGGCCGCCCAACACTCTCACAGCTGGGAGAATTTTTACGCGCATATTCCGGGGTTAAAAGTCTTAAGCCCTGCAACTCACACTGATGCCAGGCATATGTTGGGGCAGGCATTGAAAGATCCTGATCCCGTTATCATTTTTGAACATGTCATGTTATTGAATGAGAGCGGAGAAGTCTCAGAGTCACCCGAAGCCGATATGGAAAGTGCCCTGGTACGTAGACAAGGAGATGATGTCACTCTTATCACTTATGGAGGCTGCCTGCACAAAGCCTTGGCTGCGGCAAATAAGCTTGCTGAGTTGAATATTAGCGCCGAGGTCGTGGATCTACGCTGTTTACGTCCATTGGACACAGAGACTTTCTTAGCCAGTGTAGAGAAGACTCATCGTGCCATCATCATTGACGAAGGCTGGAAAACCTGTGGGCTGGCCGGAGAGATCAGTGCCATCATCATGGAGCAAGGTTTTTGGTCTTTAGATGCCCCCGTTAAACGAATCTGCACCGCCGAGGTGCCGATCCCCTATCCGAGTCACCTTGAACAGGCGGCGCTTCCTCAAGTGGATCAAATCGTTGAAATGGCTCAAGCCATAATGGAAGGACGCTGATGGACAGAGAAAGTGGCCTAGAAGGGGTGCAGATGAAGGCGGAAGGTTTCGTGACAGAAATTGTGGAAGATATTGTTATGCCCTCTCTGGGGGCTGACATGACAGAGGGGATGTTGGTTGAATGGCTGGTTAAGCGCGGAGACCCGGTAAAACGAGGCGATATTATCGCCGTCATCGAAACGCAAAAAGGTGCGATCGATATGGAGGTGTACCACACTGGCGTCATCAGTGAAATATTACACCAACCCATCGTCACTCTGCCCGTCGGCACCGTGATGGCGCGAGTGACATTAACCGAACATAGAGACAGAGCCGAAGTGACTCAATTAGACTCGGTCGCAGTCACTCAAGTAGAGACTTGTACTCCTTTAGCTTCGCCAGTTGTCCGTAAAATGGCCATGGAACAAAGACTGGATTTGACAGAGGTTAGAGGCAGTGGCCCACAGGGCGCTATTTTATTAAGCGATCTATCGGGTACCAATATAGCTCGTACAAATGCCGCCGATGTTGACCATTCAATCGATACGACAAAGAAAATGCGCAGCGCTATTGCCTCCGCGATGACCAAATCAAAAAACGAGATCCCCCATTTTTATCAAACCTTGGATATCGAACTGGACAATGCACAGGAGTGGTTAAAGAAAACGAATGAAGATAGAGCACCGGAACACCATGTATTACTTTTGGCCCTGTTATTAAAAGCTGTGGCTAAGACACTGACTAAGTACCCAGATTTAAACGGCTTTTATCTAAATAATCAATTTGTACATGCAGAAGAGATTCACATAGGTAACGTGATTAGCTTACGTCAGGGCGGAT
>SDWK01000758.1 GCA_004195335.1 Shewanella sp. | reverse complement strand
CCTTAATATCCATTAATTAAATTAAAAATAAAAAACCAGCAAAAGATTGCTGGTTTTTCTTCATACACTCATTTACTAGTGATGATGACCGCCCTTACCATGGGCATGACCGTGTGCTTTCTCTTCATCGGTTGCATCACGGGCGTCGACAATTTCAATGTCAAATGTCAATTCACGACCCGCTAATGGATGATTGATGTCAACCGTTGCCATAAACTTACCCATTTTAAGAATGGTAACCTGACGCTGTCCTTGATCTGTGCTGAGCAGTGCTCTCATACCCGATTTCCACACTTTTTCACCCTGTAGATGCTTAACCGACACTCGCTGCTCACAATCTTCGTTGCGCTCACCATAAGTCAATGCAGCAGGCAGAGTGACTGAAAACTTCTCACCAACGTCTTTACCATTAATCGCATCTTCGACACCCGGCATCATATTGTCATGGCCTTGTAGGTACGCAATAGGATCGAGACCTTCATTTGTCTCCAACACCTCACCTTGTTCATCACGTAATGTGTAATTAAACTGAACAACCATATCGTTTTTAATGCTCATTAAATGTCCTTAACCGTCTGCTGACTGTATTTTGAGTCGCAGCTTAGCAAAACTCACTAGTACACTCTAGCCCAAGTCGATATTATCGACCGCCACCGGGGATAATAGTGATATGTTCAAGTTGACTGAGCACATCCAGATTCAAAAGCGCTAATTGGCACACACCCGAGCTAATTTGATGTTTGGCAGAGCAATCTACGCTCCACTGCCTTAACAGATATCCCGCTAATGCGGCTCTTATCACTATCTTTAGCTTGTTATTCTGCATCTGATAATCCAGCGCAATCGCTTCAGGATGTTTAAGGCTTGGATGAGGGATCAGATCCAAAGTGATCATGTTATCCCATTGGCTGTCTTTGACTTGAGTCTCATTGAACCTTGGTTCACTACTCCCCGGACCAATGGCTTTAATGCGCGTCACCACGAAGTCGGTAAACACTTCATGAGTCCTGTCGAACGCCCTGACATGCCATCGTTGGCCATTATTAACCAGAGCATGTGGAACAATTTCACGCTCTCGTTCACCGGAAGAGACAGAAACATATTTAACGTTTAAGGCTTGTTTATTTTGAATAGCACGCATTAAGGCTGCAATAATTTCGGTATCAGGATGGATTAACTGAATCGCATCGATACATATTTCACTCGGCGAAATGGGCTGGGATAACCCATCACCAAAGCCTTTAGCTAAACCATGAAGGATCCCTTCTGGTTCATGTTGAAACAGGGCCTTAAATTCAGGTTTTCTATGATAAGTCTTGGTCTGGTGAACCAGGGCCATATTACCCGGTGCAAACTCCCGATAACTGGCGAAGTCACGTGTTGCCGCTGCCAGACCTGTCGCAAACTTTTTAATGAGATCCTGACGGGATACCTGACCAAAATACTGTAAGCTAAAATCGATAAAAGCAAGGCGCTGCTTTTGAGCGTGAGAGAGGTTATCCATTGAGTTCATAGGCTTTGCTAGCTTCCATGTTTAAAGATAAGTTATCAATATTCGTTTGGTAATAGGTATTTAACTGTGAATGAAGGGATAATGTAATGGATAAAACAATAAGGTGCAATCATTTTGATTACACCTTATTTATGAAAGTGCTTGATACAAACTGGCTTAAATAACCCCTAAGGCCTTAAAGGTCGCTTCACTTGGAAAACCATCTGCAACTAGCCCAACGCTCAGTTGAAACGCCCTTAATCCGGTTTTGGAGTTCGTACCCATCACCCCATCAGGCTTTCCTACCTCGAACCCTTTCTCATTTAACTTAGCTTGCAGCGACTTGACGCGCGCTCGACTTAAATTGTCCTGCTTGGGTGGCTTAACAGCCAAACTAACACCACCATTAATTCTATCGGCCAAGTGCCCTACCGCAATGGCATAAAACTCAGAACGATTCCATCGCATAATCACATCAAAGTTCTTATAGCCTAGAAATGCCGGGCCGGTATGCCCTGCTGGCAAATAGAGTGCGGCACTCATATCAGGTGTAGACAGAGCGGCTTCGTCACTCTTAGTCACCCCAAGTTTTGCCCACACCGCCAGCGGTTGAGCCATATTTTTTCCAAGGTATTTGTAACTGAAATCATTAGGCAGTTTAACTTCACGACCCCAACGTTCATTACGTTGCCAGCCAAGCTGATTTAAAAAGTTTGCTGCTGAAGTTAATGCGTCAGTGGTGCTATTCCAAAGGTCCGCTTTACCATCGCCATCGCCATCGACGGCATATTTTGCATACGCACTTGGCATAAATTGTGTGTGGCCCATCGCGCCAGCCCATGAGCCAACCATCTGTGAGGACTCAAACTGATACTCCTCTTTAAGCTTCAAGGCCTTCATCAACTCACCGGTGAAATATTTACTACGGCGAGGATCGCAAGCCAGTGTAGCTAAAGAGTCCAGTACCGGCATTTTTCCTTTATAGGATCCGAAATTTGTTTCCAGCCCCCAAAATGCCATCAGATATTGCGGCGGCACCCCATACTTGTGGGATAATTCATTAAGTAGGGGGCGATTTTCTTTCAATAATCTTCTCCCTTCTTTCACCCGCCAGTCTGTCACCCTTTTGCTAAAGTAGTTATCAAACGTTTGGCTAAATTCCGGCTGTTTCTTGTCTAATTCGATCACCCGAGATACGTATTTTACCTTTGCTAAGGTGTTATCTATGGTGTCTCTCGATAGCCCTTGCTCATGTGCGGTCTCTTTTAGCTTAATAACACAAGAGGCAAAGTCACCGGCATAGGCGGGTAACACGTAGAGGCTTGACAAGAATAACAGGGAGGCGATGGGGGCATGTTTAATCAAAATGAATACTCCAAGAATGCATAAAAAAGATATCGGCCCGGATAGAAAATAATGTCACTGCCAAATGCAACAACATGGGTTCATGATACCGATACAGACAGCAGATATTAAGTATTTATCCGCTATTAAGTGAGATTAAGTAGCAATTAATCTCTTCTAAAAAAATTGCTGGCATAAATCAAAAAATTTCCTTGGAGAATGGGACTCATGCCGTATAATGAATCGGTTAAAAATTCATACCTAAGAGACCTAACATGACTGAAACAAATCCATTACTAACCAGCTTTATTGAAAACGTAAAACAACACCAAGCCGTTTGGGGGTTGCAAGATGAAACTGGTGAAGGTTGGGTAGTATGTGACTCTTCGGAATATGAAGACACAGATGTGATGCCACTATGGTCAACTGAAGAGCATGCTAAAGTACATTGTAGTGAAGAGTGGGCAGACTACCAGCCAGTCTCTATCACTCTGGTTGAGTTCCTTGAATTTTGGGTATCCGACCTTAACGACGATGGCGTACTTATCGGCACCGATTGGCAAGCCGAAAAAGAATGTTTAGAACTTGATCCTATTGTGCTTGCTCAATCTTTGGTTAATATCGAAGAATAAAACGCACTGAGCGAAAGATGCTTCTTAACCTTAAACATCCTTCTGGATAAATTACGGTTAAGAAGCCCCGATTTCTCTCCCATTCTCGAGCCTAATAACGATGTCCCCCCAACCTCTTATCGATGTACCATTTGATTGCCGTCATACCTGTTGGTTTTGCGCCGAGCCCAGTAACCATCAATTCGAATACCACGCCACAGCCATTACTCCACATCAGAGCCTGAGTATCCCCGCCTGTAAAGAATGCTTAAAACTGGCCAAACAGAACCAGTTAACTTCTATTTGGGATTGTCAGATCGCGGTGAAAGATGAGCTTATGCGGATCTACGCCAAACATCTGGCAATCGGTATCAACTGGACAGAGCAAGAACTCATCGAGTCTGAATTCTCTTGTAAAGTATTTGAAGGGTTCAAGAAGAGTGCCTGGATGATGTATCTGATTGCCAAAGAAAGAGTCAATGCACCGGGGTGGCCACTAAGCGTTAATGGTATCCCGCTGGATAACGCCGATTATGAGGTGGGGTTTGAGTTTGATGGCGTCAAATATGGCTCTCTCTCAAAAGCGGTGAACCATTACAGCCATACCTTAGGTTTAGATAAATTATTTTTTGAAGCCATACTGTCACAGGTAGGCAGACATCGATTTGGCTATGCCGTTCGCATAAGCCGAATTAATATGGTTTCCCATAAAAAGGTCAAACAGCAGGTGCTGAAAGATATCGCTATTGAGCAAGGGCAGCCTCTACAAAATGACATCTGGTTTTAAAGGCCATGACTATGTATGGCCTTTAACCTGTACAGTGCAGCCTAAACAAGCTCTCTTAATTTCTGTTGCACCACATCCACGAGTAAGTCGGGTTGGAATTTAGATATAAATCGGTCACATCCCACTTTTTCAACCATGGCTTTATTAAAACTACCACTTAATGAAGTATTCAAGGCAATAAACAGATCGCTCATGCGTTTATCACTGCGGATCTCATGGGTCAATTTATAACCATCCATTTCAGGCATTTCGGCATCGGTGATCAGCATTAAGATCTCATCATGAACAGACTTCCCCTCATCGCACCACTTTTTCAAGACATTCAATGCCTGCAAGCCGTCTGAAGTTTCTATGATCTCTATCCCGAAAGGTTCTAATGTCTCTTTGATCTGTCGACGCGCAGTCGATGAGTCATCGGCAATCAATATTCTGCGTCCATGCATCTCGCTGACCAATGATTCATCGAGAACCCCGTCGGAGAGACGAATATCGTAATGGATGATCTCCGCAAGCACTTTTTCAACATCAATAATTGAAACCAGCTGAGTACGGCCTTCCGTTTCGATGCGAGTGATGGCGGTTAAGTAATTATTACTTCCAGCGGTCTTAGGCGGAGGTAAGATGTCCCCCCAAGTCATGTTAACAATATGTTCAACCTTACCCACTCTAAAGCCTTGCACACTTCGGTTGTACTCAGTAATAATCAAGTTTGACTCTTGCTCGTCCGACATGGGTTGAAAACCGATAGCCGCACGTAGATCGATAACCGGAATGGATGTTCCACGGATATTGGCAATACCACTGATATGGGGATGACTTCCCGGCAAAGCACTCAATGCAGGGAGTTTAACCACTTCTTTGACTTTAAAAACGTTAATGGCAAAAAGTTGAGTCGCATTTATTCGAAACAATAAAAGCTGTCTCTTATACACATCT
>SDWK01000137.1 GCA_004195335.1 Shewanella sp. | reverse complement strand
TTCCTATCTTGTTAAGTTATAATTATTAAGGTGCTCCCTATCACGAATTTTGTTTTTGCTCATCTATAGCTCATTGCGATCACAGATTGATGTGCTAGGAATCGCTACAATGTTTTGCTATATAGTTGATTTGAGGCAGATAAATGCAAATTGGTTGCTGTTGGTTTGATATGAGTCGCAAGACTTTGTCCAATCTGATTAATGACACCAGTTGGAAAATGTCTGCTGTTGAATTTTCAGTGCTGGAGATGCTGGCCAAACATCGCGGTAAGGTGCTCTCTATTCAGGAATTAATCCAGGGGATGCCTGTCGAAAATCGTAAGGTCGAGATATTAACTGAATCTATAGAAAGGATCTGTTTTTATCTTGAGAAGCGATATGCCTCTTTGATCGAACGCGTCGATGACCAAGGTTATGTGTTACATAATAAGCCTTCGGTTAAAACGGGTGAGTTTTCAGCTATACCTTTTAGAAGTATCTCTAAGAAGCGCTATAGCATATTGGTTGCTCAAATCTTATTGTTGATTGTCCTAATCTACTCATTTTTTGAACCTGCTGTGGATATTAAGCCTGAAAATGGACATGTACTTACAACACCGTCCGGTACTGTCTCCTATTTCCCATCATTTAGCTCAGAGAAGGAAGAGCAAGCCTATTTTGTTCAGAGTCAGCATTTTATTGAGTCTGTCGAAACATGCTCAATGACGCCATGGAGCCAGATTTTTTTGTCCGTTTCTTCAGGTGATCCACAAGATGGCGTTATCAGTATCGCCCTGAGAAAGGATACTGGAGGACATGCTAATCTGAAGACGCTGAAGATAGTGCCTATAGATGCACAGTGGGATTTCATCAATCATGCTTGGTTAAAAAAAGTAGGGATCTGTGATTAATCTCTTTGCTAATAACCTGAAACATGACGTGAAAGTTTGGCCACTTATTGTCACCTTCTTAATGATTATTGGGTTTTGTTTGGGACTTAATTATTATGTGATGAATGGAGAAAACCTCCAGGCATCTTGCAGAGCGAATATCTATACTACCCTTGAAGATAGACCCACGGATATCGTTATCGATATCATCACTAAGGGAAAAAAAATTGAACTTCAGTATCGCTTTCTTGAAGATGAAATTGAACAGAGCAGTATCATCATGAAAGGGACGTTACTTAAGCTGGATTTGAAGACGATGACCTATAGATTGGAACTGGATAGTGGCGAGCTGCTTTCAAGTATTTCTCCTCCCCGGTTTCCTGAGCAGATGAGCAGGCTCATCGAATACAGTCAAAATGCACTCCCTGGAGTGACTCCTACCACTATTCCACTTGATATCCATGTACTTGACATGAATGCAGTGCAAGGAAATGCGGTTATTCAGTTTCATCCCGGTAATGGTGTCTGGGCTTGCGAGCTCAATTAACTCTTAATTCGTATATGCTCTCCTCGCCGTTTCCCTGTACCTCTTAATTTTAAGCGTTATAAGAAACTGACACCGCGATAAACATGACCTGTCATTGTTTCGATGTTATACCAATCAGTATAAGAAAGTGATCTACTCAGCGTGTTTTTTGGCCACTAATTCAAGGCGAATGGATAATGGAATGGTTGTTCCCTTGTGAGGCCATTCAACGCAGAAGTAGGCAGCCAAAAACACGCCTATCAGGCGAGTTTTAGCGCATCCGATGCTGTGTTAACGAGCTTAAACGTAGAACGACTATGTTCTTCACTCGTTGCGAGCAACATGGATGTTGCAAATGTCATTTATGCAGGAGCAATTAATGACCTTGCCTCTGAAGCACTAAATTCTCGCTGAGCGATCACATCTTTATACTGATTGGTATTGGTCATGTAGAGAGCTTCGAGCTGTGTAACCTCCCAAATTTACCGCACCTGGTCTTCACTAAGTCGTTCAGCCCATGCTTTAATACCTATTGCTCCGGTAAAGAGAGGCTGTAAGTGTTGAGCTGATGACTGATGACTGATGACTGATGACTGATGACTGATGACTGATGACTGTTCATAACTAGAGAAGTAGACTGCTTAACCCTTAATATGGGTTAGCCTATTTCGTGTTGGCGGAAGGGGAAATCATTTGGTGAGTACAAAAAAAAGGAGAGGGAAAACCTCTCCAAAGTGGGGACGATAGTAATCTAATTAATATGTCGCCATTTAAACAGTGATAATTGGCGACTAACGTTTAACGATGGGAAACTGCTTTACACTAAGGTCATGGTGATGAACCCAGGCTCGCGATGGCGACAAACATCATGTTTGTATAAAGCAGTTTGATAACACTTTAAAGCATATACTTTTACACTGATGGAGGTGGAAGAAGCTCCAACTCACTGCTGCTTAAGGCGCCTTTTATTTCAATAGCGACCTTATACTTCTGTACCGCACCAGGAGTTGCATCGCTATCCCAATCCAGCCCCGGAGCCTCGAAGGTGTAGCTTCCTTTCGTTTCAGTCTCTGTAAGCAGGCCTTCGCACTCATTGGCTTCACTGTCGCACAGATATGACTTGCTCAGATGCCAACGTTTCCATGCCTTAGGCTTAGATGACTTCTCATCAGGGTCCGGAAAACCAAAGTAGACAATTCGATAGTTTTTAGCATTAGTGACAGCCATCTCATCGGCATCGCTAAGGCTAAAGCTAAGGGCGCCACTTATACCATCGAAAGTCGCTAATTTAAGCCCTATGGTAGCCGCTTCATCTACGTCAACTGTTGTCGCCACCGGTGGCGGCTCTACTGGGTTTTCAATATCGTTATCATTATCATCACTGCTACAGGCGGTAGTCAGTAGCGCCCCGGTCAAGAGTACGCCGAATAGTTTATAGTTCATGACGCGCTCCTTTAGTTGAAGTGGCCGGTATGACAAGTAGTACATTCCATATCGGTTTTAACGCTGGCAGCTGTGCCCATCGTTGCATCTACGCCGTGACAGCTCTGACAGGCTTGTGCTTCTTCCGAAGGCTTAGACTCAGGCAGGGCACTCAGGTCTTCACCGGCATAGGCACGGTTCAATAGCTCTACAAGGTGGAAGGCGATAGAAGCCGACAGACGCTTACAGCGCTCACCCTTCTGGGCGAAGGTTTTACCCGATGCCTTTGACCAGTTACTGATTGATGAGTGACAAAGAATACTGTTCGCTACCGATGAGCTGACAACTTCATCTGTTGTCTTCTCTGCAGTAGAGCCGATACCGGCAACGAACTCAGGAGAAGAGAGTGGTAGTTCAGTATTCTCATAGTATCTGAATAATGCACCGATAACCGCCGAGTTTTGTCCGTTGATATCACCAAGGATATTCACCAGCATACCGGTTGCGTTGTTGTTACCGCAGACTGTGCCTTGTCCTGCGATACCTGCTGCACCATATCCAGCTAGTGCCGTAGGGATAGACGCGAAATTGGCGGCATCGGCACTATCTGAGTTGGCTAACATATGGATAAGAGAGTGGAAAACCTGATGCATACAGCCGCCGCCTGTTTCATAAGCGAGTTTTGCCGTTGCCATAGCATCCAATGGCACATACTTAAGCTTGTCGCCTAGCTCTAATTTGAAGTTTCCGGCTTCATCTGTCGCCGCGAATGCCGAAGTACCCATAAGCGTCGCACCTGCGGCCGCTGTACTGATACCGATGATTTGGGTTAATGCTTGTCGTCTGTTAATAGTCATAATCATTCCTTACTGAATAAGCGTTATTTTTGTATAGCTAACTGTAAAGTGGCTTGGCCTGGGTTGACTTCACCGCCGTTTGATTTGAATTAAGTTTGCGGGGTCTGGTTTATAAATAGTGTGATCTTCGGCCGATGAATATTTAGCTTCATTAGAAAAAACTTTTGAATCAAATGAGAGTAGGGGTGATGTGTTTTATCGATTAGGCCCGCCTGTTAGCATCGTCTTTTTAGAGTTGAAGCGGAGACAGGTCACTACATTTGTTAAATTCATGTTAATTTACCCGTTATGAAGACAAACCCCAGACCTTCTTCATATCTTCAACAGTGTGATTTCGTTCGCAAATTTGTCATCATCTTGCCGCTAAGTGTATATTTTTTAGCGAACTTTTATAGGAGATAGGGGGGATCACAGAAATCATTAGTTTTATTGAATATGATTTAATTGTTATCTGTTAAGGGATGTAACTATATGCAATTGGGCAGTTGTCAGTTTGATATTCAGCGAGCGCAACTAAAGAACTTGGAAAGTGGCGATGTGTGGCACCTACCCAGGGCCGAATTACAGGTGCTTAAACTGCTTATTGCCAATCGCAACAGGATTGTAGCTAAGCATAAGTTAGGTGCTGCCGATGAAGAGCATCCTCCTTTGAGTGATTCTTCAGTGACTCGCGCCGTGTTTATGTTACGTTCTTTCTTAGGGCCAGAGCATGAGCAGTTGATTGAGACGGTAAAGAGTAAAGGGTATCGGTTACGGGGCGAAGCGAAGCGTATTCAGTGGACACCGATGGCCAAGGTTAAACGTTGGCTCATTTTGGCTGTGATGATAACGGTTATCGTCATTGCCATAGCGCTCGTTAGCCTGTTTTCAAAGAGTGGTTCGACTACTGAACCTTATCATGTTACACCGCTCACGCTCTTATCTGGTCAGCAGATAAACTTGATTAGTTACTCAAAATCGAAAACAAACAATGAGTCATTAATGCGTGTGATTACGCAATTTTCTGCCGGCTTCAAAGGGTGCTACTCGGCGCCTTGGCAAGATATCTATCTCTCTTTATCCCATGATGAGCAAGTGTTTAATATTACTATGAGAGGGGAAAAGTTGGGTCAGTCGGTCGTCAGAAACCTTAAGCTATCTGACTTTCGCCAAAAGAAACAATTTATCTCTGAAGTTTGGTTAGATGAGGTGGCGCTTTGTGAATAGAAAATTACTTTGGGGTGTCAACTCCGTCATATTAGTACTGCTATTAATCAGTTTCTCTATCAGCTATCGTTATCTAAATCCGAGCGAGACCTTGATGTTAAATTGTAGCTCGGAGTTATTCGATAGACATAAAGGCGATACCGATAAGGGGCGCAATTATCTACTCGTCGATGTGATTGCCAAGGGAAAACAGGCACAGTTTAATTATCGATACTTCAATTTTGATGGCAGCCCGGCTGGTAATATTCGGATGAAAGGGAGTTTGATAAATTACGATAGTGATGCCCAGAGGTACTCTTTTTCTGTTAAGACCAAAGAGGAGTCTGAAGTCTATGATGATCAGAGACAACCTGAACATATGCAATATCTTTCCTATGTGAGTTCATTTAACCTGGATAATAAAGGGATGCATAACCTGACTATAGAAACATTAGATCTCGATGAACAGAAAGATTACGCTATAGTACTGTTTCAGCCAAGCAACACGGTCTGTGGCTGTCGTTTGGTGCATTAGTTGCTTTAGCTGTATTCTGTTACATCAGTTGCTTTAGCGGTATTCCGTTGCATCAGTTATCCAGTCGCTGACTTATGAGTGATAGGCTATAATAAAAGTTATAGATAACAATACCCAAACCACTTCAAGATACGGGATTCAGCATCTTGAGGTCGCTTGGGTATATTTGATTTAATTTGGTAAACATTCAGGAGTTCAGTGGCTAAAATTCGAGTCAAACAGGAAGAATCCCTCTCTATTAAGTTTATTCACCAGATGAAGGTGGGTGCTAACCGACGTCTGGATCTCTATTTTTTCCTCCCTAAAGAGATGGGTATTGGCCCACATAGCCTCAATGAGGAGGAATATTACCATTCAGCCATTACCGGTCGGCGTTCCTATTATTCCTCTGCCTTACACCTTCCCCTAGTGCAGAGTCGTTTCGCGAGTCAGAAGAAGCGTACGGTTGAAGAGTTTCGTCTCTATCTGAACCTGTTTGCTTATCAATTTTCGGTCGCTATCGAAACAGACAGCAAGGAAGTGGGGCAGATAGAGAATGCGGAGGAATTTTATGGAGCGCTTAATGATCTCTATGAGCTGGTCATTCAATTATTGAAGAAGTTCCGCCGTAATGAGCCCAGCGATCCTAAGTGGAAATCGTACTTTGAAAATGCAGATAACTACCTTTCTTGGTTCTGTGAGCAGCGATTATTGAAGTTGTTATCGAGTGCGCCAAGAAGCAGCGAATATAGCGAAATCGTCGATAATGTCATCGGCTTGTGTCGCTCTGAGCATGAGCACAGAAAATCGAAACGATATAACTCGCTTCAGACTGTAGAGGAACCTAATCGTATTTCCAACAAGATGCTATTACTCAGACGGTTAATTCAGCAAGGGGTAGTATTAAAGGATGAATTTAAAACCTTAGGGGTGGGTCTTAAGAAGGTGACCACAGGCTTTGCAACGGCAATGGTAATGCTGGTCGTTTCCGCCTTGATTATTAAGGCGCAGGGGGTATTTAGCGGTCTAACGATAGCGTTAGTGCTGACATTAGCGGTTATTTATGGATTTCGAGAAATATTTAAGGAAGATATCCGTAATGCGCTATGGCGAGTTATTCAGAAAGGACGTCCAAAATGGAGCCGAATTCTCAGGGATACCAACACTCAGGCTCCGATAGCTAAACAGCTCGTCTGGTTGGACTTTATGAAGTCGGCGGAATTACCGACTACAGTATCTGATATCCTCAAGCGGCGTCACAGTCAAAATAAACTCGATGCCGAAGTGCTGCATTACGGCATACACACCAGAGTTACGCAGAAGGATTTCTTAGCCGGATATACTACGATTCAGGAACAGGTGAACTTCAGCCTTGCGCCATTTGCACGTTATTTAGAGCGTGGAAAAGCTAAAATCTATAAAGAGCAAGATGGCAAAATCAGTAATGACTCTGTCGAGCGTAGATACCAGATAAACATGATTCTGGCTCTTCGAGATGACAAGGATGAGGTTCAATATGCGCGCTACAAGATCACCATGAATCGCTCGAATATTGTCGATGTGAGCCAGAGCGATCTTCCCGATGGGATCCCGGAAATAGATTAAGTTGTCGAACGAGTTCCTAGTTCCTAGGAACCTGAATCAACTCAATCGGGTAAATGCCTGACAGATCCGCTGCTCGCCTGTTTGCTTCGCTCTTTTGAGCGCCACTTCTGCGTTACTCAGGTATTGTTCCAGACTCTGGTTATCCTGATAGGCGGCGATGCCCATACAGATACCTTCACCTAATCCCATATCGTTTAGACTACCCATAGATTTTATGGCGAAATGATGGGCATCATCGGAATCGGTGTCTGGCAGTATGATGATTAACTTGCCCAACTGCCAATGAGACATCTGGTAGCCTGTCGGTAGTTCTCTGAGAAGTTGTATCTCTACCTCTTTCTGACGGCTTTCTAACTGACCAATATCACTCATATGACTGAGCATGCTTTCGGCTGTGATATCGATAAGCAGGAGGCTGGAGCGATCCCTGCTGTATTCAGTCAGAGACTTAAAATAACTGTCGAGATCCCTTAGGTTGACTAAGATGGTTGTGCGGTGAGGCACTAAGTCACCGCTGTCATGAATGCTGGCCTTGGGCGTCGCTTGCTCGAAGGTACAGACGATGTATTCGATATCACCGGACGAGTCTAAATTACCTTTAAGGGTGGCTTGTAAACATGCACTTTCAACGCTATTGGGGGAGCAGAGTACCTGTCCCTTCCAACTTCCCTGAAGAATGATCTGCTGTAAAATCTGTGGCCATTTATTGCCTAAATTATGGTCCAATATTTCGGTTAACTTTTTGCTGGTGCACTCTTTGAGTTGGATCTGCTTATCGAAGGCTGTGTTGGTTCTTTGCAGCGTTCCATCGGCAGTGATCAACGCCGTTGCAACCGCACTGTCATTGAGAAGTCGATTAATATTGGCTTCATCCTGTGCCTTTTTAAGCTCTGTCACATCTTCAAAAGTGATCAGTAGATATTGATTTTTCTTATCTGGTGTATGCTGCGTTTTGATGTGAGCTATCAGTTTAGCCTGACTCTCTGAACCGACATCAAATTCGCCCTTCCATTCATTTTCTTGTTGTAGCTGGTTCATTATCAAAGAGTAGTCTTCATCTTCCAGATGCAAAATCCGCTGTAAACTCCTATCCAATAAGTCATCATTGGGCAGGGCTAATAGCTCAGCCGCCATCTGATTCGCCGAGATAACCCGGTTTTTATCGTTGACTATGATGCTGCCTACATCTCTGTAGAAGAGGCTGTTTGACAGTTCGATACTGTATTGTCTGGAGCGCTGCTCGAGTCTATAAGAGTGGCTGAGAATGATCAGCATCGAAGCTAGAAAGGTGAGTACGGTTGCTCCACCGATAAGGATACTTCGCCATTGAGAGAAGTTTGCTGCAATGTCATCGTTACGAACATAAGAAACTAGAAAATACTCTCTACGGGTTTCATATTGTGTCGTCAGTTCAACCTTAAGGTAAACAAAGGTGGCGTTATCGCCGTGAAATTGACCAAAGTTACTCATGGCCATTTTTCGCCAAAGGGCTGGGTAACTTTGTTTGAGGCTCCCTCCCATAGTATCCGGGACTCGTTTCAATGATGGTCGTGAATCGGCGCCCGCATAGACTAATCCCTGTGTATCTAACATCAGTAGTGGAGACTCTGTGCTTGAATAGGCGGGCTTGATGCTTTTAAGCATTTTTGACATCGAGTTATAGGTGACTAAGTAGCCCCTGATACTCTGATCGGGATTTTCGAGCCAGGCAAGCTGATACAGGTAGGGTTCCAGCTTGCCATTGATAGGACTAAACTCTAGAGGAGAAGTGTAGATCTCATTTCCCCCCATATTACGAGAGCCGCCAAGTAAAGAAGGAGGTAGCGGCTCATGGCCGAACTCATCAGTGGTGGCAAATTTAAAATTGCCTTGGGGGTCAAATAACGCAATATCCAGTAATTCGGGAATGTTCTTTGTAATAAGCTGCCAGTTGTCTTTTAACTTCTCTTGTCTGTCTATGTTGGGAATATTCAGGTAACGATTGAGAAGTTCAGATTTAGCAAACATCTGGGTTCTGAATTGTTGAAACGAGACCTTATCGGCGATGAGTGTCCCTACCGCTTGCAGTTCGCTGTATCTTTGGGTAGCCCAATCTTCCTGTAACCTGCGCTCGCCAAGGGTGATGATGACGTTACTGATCAACACAACGCTAAGCAGCAATAGGCACAGTTGGGCACCAACAGATATTAATCGTTGGTTAGACCAATGGATCCCTTGGGCGTCGATAAGCAGAGGTAGTTTTCGCGTCAGCATTTAGAGTTTTAATGTTGTTTATTTTATGGGTACTCATGTTAGCATAAATCCACATTCCAGACACTGCCAGTTACACCCTTCTAACCTAGTGATAATTAATGTGATTCAGATCCTTGGCATCCGGTGCTACAGGTATTTTTGTTTAATCGTTTTTATCCAACTATGCCCAGTACCCTGTGTTTAAATTCAGCTCCACTCGCCTCGACAAATTTTCTACAAGCCGCTATATCGACACCTTCGAGTCCGTCGATAGCAGATACTTGAACGCTGTTAATATAATCGGGGGCAAGACGAATAAACTCACTTACGGCTTGATATGAATTTTTAAGCTTAGGTTGGCAGTGTTGAATATAAGCTTGTTCGTTATCGGCGTTAAGTGAAATGGATAGGGCATCAACGGATACCGCTAGCTCCGGCAAAATATTGCGTCTATGGAAGAGATTGCCTAAACCATCGGTATTGACTCTGACATAGCCTCCTCTTTGCTTGATCTCTTTAGCCACGGTTAGCAATGTGTCTAAGTTGAGGGTTGGCTCGCCATAACCACAGAAAACATATTCATCAAAATGCTCAACATCGCCCAACAATGGGATGATCTCTTCCGCCTTTGGCTGATGGTCTAAATCTAATTGATATTCATGGACCTGCTTGCTGCCATTATGCTTCGGACAAAATTGGCAACGTAGGGTGCAACGACCCGTGATGTTGAGGTAACGGCTATTTCGAATATCGTAAACCAGTGTTGAGCTTAGCTCA
This sequence comes from Shewanella sp., assembly GCA_004195335.1. Taxonomy (GTDB): domain Bacteria; phylum Pseudomonadota; class Gammaproteobacteria; order Enterobacterales; family Shewanellaceae; genus Shewanella. The sequence goes on along the minus strand of SDWK01000137.1, from coordinate 4,668 downwards.
TTGGAAGCGGGGCTATTCACGGCCTCATTTGTGAGTGCTGCCGTTGAATCGATAGATTTTGAGAGGGTCATTGAGGGAACAATAGTGATTGATAATAGTGATGAGTTTAGAGGATTTCCTAAGAATAAACTGTCGGTCAGATCGAAAAAGGGAGGCAGTGCCTCCCTTTTTACCATCTTATGAAGCAATCAGCCTTAGCTCTGCTCCGCATTTGATTTAGGTTGCCACCACCAGTTATAGAAACGACGCAGTGCTTTCATTAACCATGACAAAAGCTGCTTAGCATCGTCGAGTACGATATAAAGCAAGGGGATCAAAATCAGCGTTACCACGGTAGAGAACAAGATACCGAAGGCGAGTGAGGTCGCCATCGGGATCACGATCTGTGCTTGTAAACTTGTTTCCAAAAGGATGGGAACAAGACCCACAAAAGTGGTTAATGAGGTTAAGATAATCGCACGGAAACGGTGACAACCTGAGTCAACGGCTGCTTGGATTATCGATTGCCCCTGAGCACGGGCCTTATTAACAAAGTCGACCAGAATGAGCGAGTCGTTCACCACAACGCCCGCAAGCGCTACAATGCCACATAGACTGAGGATATTGAGTGCTAACCCCTGGATCAGGTGGCCAAACAATGCTCCTATGATCCCAAATGGGATCACGGCCATGATGATCAATGGCTGGCTATAGGATTTTAGCGGTATCGCCATCAAAGCATAGATGGCAAATAGCGCAAATAAGAAACCTTGCACTAAGCTAATCAGCGCACTTTGTTCATCGGCGCTGCCACCGTCTAATGTTGTCGAGATTTGTGGATACTGCGTTTCTAAATAGGGCAGAAACTCCTCCTGAATTTCGGCGACAATTTTAGATGGCTCCACCTTATCTTTATCAGCATTGGCGATAATGGATATCGCACGGCGGCCATCGACACGGGTGATCGATGAGTAGGAGTCCCCTAATTCAATTTCGGCAACAGTAGAGAAGGGAACTGAGATCCCATTAGGGGTGCGGATCATCATATTTTCAAGATGACCTACAGAGCGGCGCTGATCGAGCGGGTAGCGCACCATCACTTTCACCTCCTCCTTATTTCTCAATATCCTCTGCGCTTCGAAGCCGTAGAAACCATAGCGAACTTGACTGGCAAGATCCGACAGGGTTAGGCCTTGAGCTTCAGCTTCGGGTTTAATATTGAGACGGATCTCATGGCTTCCCGATGAATAGTTATCGGAAATATCATAGATACCTTCATAGGTTTTCAGTTTCTGCTTAAGCTCGGCGGAGGCTAGGGCTAGTTGCTCTAAATTACTCGAAGAGAGCCTGAATGAGATATCGGCGCCAGCATCATTGGTGCTGGCATTGATATTTAGTTTTTTCACCGAGAGTAGTTCAGGTAAGTTTTCACGCCAGAGGTTGGCGATTCTCACACCATCGACTTCACGATCTTCTCCCTTGGTGAGTTCGGCAAAGATAAAGGCTGAGGAGCGCGAGCTCATGTCGATAAAACTGTGCTTGACGACCGGATAGCCGACTTCATCCTCTACCTGTTGATTCATGGCATAGAGCGCATCCTCAATCTCTTTCACCACCTTCAAGGTATTCTCTTCAGAGCTGCCAGGTTCCATTTCCAGTTGAACTTGAATAAAATCTGAAGGCAGATCAGGGAAGAAGACCCAACGTACCGTGCCACTTACAACCAGTGCGACAGATAGAATGAGTACACCGATAAAGACGGCTACAACGCTATATCTATTTTTGATACAAGTTTCTAAAAAATAGCGATATTTATGGTGGATAAAATGCTGAACCTTATTGTTAAGTGCAATTTTAAAGCGCACAAAGATATTAGGGTTAAGGTTCGGTTTTTTCGGCTTCATATGAGCCAGATGAGCAGGTAAGATCAGCTTAGATTCTACCAAGGAGAAGGCCAGACAGAGGATGACAATCATTCCAATGGATTTCCAGATGATCCCTTGAGGGCCCGCTACCATCAACATGGGTATAAAGGCCGCTATGGTAGTTAATACCCCGAAGGTGGCTGGCATGGCGACCTTTTTTGCACCTTTAATGACGTTATCGAGGGAATGACCATGCCGCTCGGTTTCACTATAGGCACTCTCTCCTATCACGATGGCGTCATCGACGACGATACCGAGTACCAGAATGAAGGCGAATAGGGTTAATAGGTTAATCGACATCGAAAACGGTTCGATAGGCATTAATAGTGCGGTGCCTAAAAAGCAGACTGGCAGCCCCATCATTACCCAGAAGGCAAGCTTAACGTCAAGGAAGAGGGCGAGGATCAGAAATACCAACACGGCCCCATAGAACATGTTGGATAACATCATGTTCAAACGCCCCTTGAGGTAGTGAGTCAGGTCGCCCCAGGTATCAAGTTTGGCAGAGGCTGGCAGAGTCTTACTACGCTCGGCGACATATTCTTTTACCTCCGCGGAGATATCCAGTGCGTTTTGGTCGTCAATACTGGTGACTTCGATAATCGCTGCGGGTTTTCCGTTAAAGCGGGTGTACTCAAGTCTTTCTTCAAAATCATCCTTAATCGTGGCGACCTGTGGCAGCATGATTCGGCTGCCATCAGTTCGGGTCGACACCACTATTTTAGAAAAGTCATCGCCGGTATAAGCCTGACCTTTGGTTCTCAGTAGGATGTCGCCATCCTGTGCCCGAATAGAACCACCGGGAAGATCGATTGAGGAGCTTTGCACGGCTTTAGCCACTTGGGCGAAACTAAGTCCGTACTCTCTGAGTTTATCTTCCGATACCTCAATGCCTATCTCGTAATCACGGACGCCAGTGACTTTTGCACGGGTTACCGAAGGAAGTGAAGTGATATCTTCTCTAATGCTTTTGGCCAGCTCCTTCATCTCATGCAGGTCGAGATCACCATAGACAGAGACCCAGATAACATTGTTTTCCGGTTTGATGCGGAAGATGTTAGGTTTTTCGATATTATCCGGGAAGGTAGAGATGGCATCGAGTCTGAGTTTTGCTTCATCCAGAATATCTTGAGGATCATAGCTGTCCTGAACCTCAATCGTCACTGAGCCCACGCCCTCACTGGCGACTGAGGTGACTTTTTTTATGCCATCAATATCCTGAATCGATTCTTCAATCTTTATATTGATCCCCTCTTCGATCTCTTGGGGAGCCGCGCCAGGATAGGCAACCGTAATTTGCAGATAGTTCAGTTCAAAAGAGGGAAAAATTTCTTTATTGATGACAAAAAAACTACTGAATATCCCCCCGAGTATCAGGAAAACCATGAGTAAATTAGCTGCAACCGTATTTCTGGCAAACCAAGCCATTATTCCTGTTTGTGGCCCCATTATTGATCACCCGCCGCAGCTAAACGTTGTTCTTTTGCAATATCACTTTCGGGCAGATTAGTGCCATTTTTACTCGCTTCACCTAAGATTTTGACGAGCTGGCCAGATGAAATATTTGTCAGCTTAGTTAACGAGACGCGCTCGCCATCTTGCAAGCTATCTTTGATATAAACGCTGTTCACATCGGTCCGCACGACATTGACTTCACGAACCTCAACAATGTTATCGGCTGAGATTACGGCGACATGGCCATTACGGACAATATGACGAGGGAGTTGAACGATGCCATCTACGGTACGTCCCTTAATCACTGCGGTGACAAAACTGCCATATTTAAGTGGTAGCAGTCCTTCTTTACGTCCCTCTCTCAGGTAAGGATCTTTAATTTCGGCAACCAGATAAACCATACGGTTTTCGGCGTCGATCACCCCTTCGCTGCGGATGATATTTCCTGTCCAGGTCACGGTTTTCCCAGCAAGTGATGCACTTAAGGTGACTTGAGTATCTGGTTTGTCTACCGACTCGAGGTAAGCAAGGTCGTTATTGGCGAGTGGCAGACGGATTTCGGCAATACGCGTGTCATAGAGTTCACCCAGGTTAGTGCCTAAAGTGACGTATTGGCCCAGATCAACGATTCTGGTCTTGATTATCCCCTCAAAAGGCGCGCGAATAACGGTTCTCTCAAGGTTACGCTTAGCGCGTGCGAGTGAGGCTTGGGCAAATTTAACATTAGCTTGCTCTTTCTTCAGTTGAGGTATGCGTAACCCCAGCTCTGGCGGGAGTCCACTGTCATAGCCTTTCCAATCATTTTTGGCTACTTCACCGCGGGCTATTTCTTCCTCTAAGGCAGCTTGTGCTTGGGCCAAGCTGGCCTGAGCCTGATTGAGATCAGCTTCATAATCCGAAGGTTCTATTACAGCAAGCTGCTCACCTTTTTTGACGACACCACCGGCAACAAAATTTGGCGAGATGGTAAGTAAGCGTCCCTTTACTTCTGTGACCAGTTGGGTTTTGTTCTTTGGAGTGACGACACCATATGATGGGAGGTTTAAGGAGACGGTTTTCTGTTCCACTTTCACCACATCAACGATTGGGACTGGTTTCTGCTCTTCCTTCTGTTCAGGAGCTTCTTTAGTGCTAATGAGAAGCCAAGCGGCTACACCAAAAAAAACAAGAATATAGAGGGGAGTTAATCTCCTGAGTATTATTTTTATCATTATTATCCCGCTGTTCCATGCTGAAATTTTTCTAAGCCCTAAATTACCAGAGTAGAAGGGTGGGATACATCTGTTTTTGTAAATAAAATGTATCAATT
>SDWK01000119.1 GCA_004195335.1 Shewanella sp. | reverse complement strand
CGTCGGCAGCGTCAGATGTGTATAAGAGACAGGATGGAAGCTATTGAACAAGCCAAAGCTGGTTATTTGGAATCCGGGAAAAGTTTAGATGAACATCCTTTCTGGAAGAAGTTCTATAAATTCATTCCAGCGTTATTGATGTGCTATTTCCTGCCATCACTACTCAATACTTTTAATATCATCGATGGCAATGCATCCCAACTTTACTTTGTTGCATCTCGCTACCTGTTACCTGCGTGTCTGGTTTTGCTTATTTTAAGTGTCGATCTCAAAGCTATTATCTCTTTAGGGCCAAAAGCTATCATCATGTTCTTAACCGGCACGGTTGGTATCGTGATTGGTGGCCCCATTGCACTGCTCATCGTATCGAGCATCAACCCAGAAGTATTGGGCGTGACAGGACCCGAAGCGGTATGGCGTGGGATGACGACACTGGCAGGGAGCTGGATTGGCGGCGGTGCAAACCAAGCCGCAATGAAAGAGATTTATGAGGCAGGTGGTGACATCTTCTCTATCATGGTCACTGTTGATGTGATTGTGGCTAATATTTGGATGGCAGTACTCTTATTCATGGCTTCTAAAGCGAAAGAGATCGATGCCAAGACGGGCGCCGATACCACCGCATTAGAGTCATTGAAGGCAAAAGTAGAAAAGTATCACGCTGAGAATGCGCGTATTCCAAGCTTAAATGATTTGATGATGATCGCCGCAGTCGGTTTCGGAATCACGGGTCTTGCTCATCTGTTTGCAGACTTCTTAGGTCCATTCTTTGAAGCCAATTATCCATGGACTCGCGATTACAGCCTAACCTCTAAGTTCTTCTGGTTAATTGTGACGGTGACCACGATTGGTTTAGCCATGTCGTTTAGCCCTGTACGCCATTTAGAAGCCGCGGGTGCCTCTAAAGTGGCCACGGTTTTCTTATATATCCTGGTTGCTACGATTGGTTTACACATGGATGTCTCAAAACTGGCCGATCCCGATAACCTTTGGTACTTCGCGATTGGTATGATTTGGATGTTTGTTCACGCCAGCTTTATGCTGATTGTGGCAAAATTGATTAAAGCGCCGCTGTTCTATATGGCGGTGGGTAGCCAAGCAAACGTGGGTGGTGCTGCATCAGCCCCTGTTGTTGCTGCCGCTTTCCATCCCGCACTCGCACCTGTGGGTGTACTACTTGCCGTGTTGGGCTATGCTTTAGGCACCTATATGGCTTGGATTTGTGGCCAGATCTTGCAAGCTGTTGCGACTTAAGCGCATCAGCTGATATTTATTTGAATAATGCCAAGACAGTGGTCTTGGCCCATTAAGAGAGAAGAGATTGATGAGCAATAAAATCATTAGTTTAGGTTCGATTGAAATCGCCAATGATAAGCCTTTCGTATTGTTTGGCGGTATGAACGTACTTGAGTCGCGCGACTTGGCAATGCAGATTGCAGAAACGTACGCCGAAGTGACTCAAAAACTGGGGATCCCTTATGTCTTTAAGGCTTCTTTTGATAAGGCGAATCGCTCTTCTGTTAACTCTTACCGTGGCCCGGGCATGGAAGAGGGGTTGAGGATTTTCGAAGAGATAAAATCGACCTTTAATCTTCCTCTTATCACCGATGTGCATGAAGTATACCAGTGTGCTCCCGTTGCTGAAGTGGTTGATATTATTCAGTTGCCCGCATTCTTAGCCCGTCAAACCGATCTGGTTGTTGCTATGGCTAAAACAGGCGCTATTATCAATGTGAAGAAGCCTCAGTTCTTAGCGCCTCATGAGATGCGTCATATCATTACTAAGTTCAACGAAGCCGGCAATGATAAGATCATCTTGTGTGAACGTGGCAGCAGCTTTGGTTATAACAACCTAGTGGTTGATATGTTAGGCATGGATGAGATGAAGCAGTCCGGTTACCCGGTGATCTTCGATGCTACCCATGCACTACAGCGTCCTGGTGGACGTACGGATAGCGCTGGTGGTCGTCGTGCTCAAGCGACAGAACTTGCCCGTAGCGGTATAGCCCTAGGAATAGCTGGACTCTTTATCGAAGCGCATCCAGATCCTGATAATGCTAAGTGTGATGGCCCATGCGCATTGCCTCTTCATCAGTTAGAAGCGTATTTAACTCAGATGAAAGCCGTCGATGATTTGGTTAAATCATTCGATGCGATCGATACCAGTAAGTAATTACGCTCGCATAATTGAGCCTTTATTTACTCAAAGCCCTGTCTCATGAACAGGGCTTTTTTATGTCTGCAGCAAGCAGTGTGAGACGTTATATAAAACGCTGATAATGAATATAGTTAAGCTTCATGGGCCCCTTGTGTCAGGAGCGTCATCGCTTAAGGCTGACACATGCTTTAAGCTCAGGTTTTCAATTTAAGCCTGTGCTTAGCGAGTTTGATATGTGGATCTTGTTTACCTTCCTTGCCGCTTCTATGCAGGCCTGGCGTAATGCGTTTCAGAGCCAATTGAGTAAAGAGGTGAACGTTGCCGGAGTCACCCTGGCGCGTTTTATCTGGGCCGGGCCCATCGCCGCGGTGTATTTGGTGACGCTCTATTTGTGGCAACCGGTCGGTTTACCCGAAATTTCATTATCCTTCTTTCTCTACGTGCTTGGGGCTTCAGCAATGCAAATCTTAGCCACGGCTTTGATGGTGAAGTTGTTTAAGTTGAAAAATTTTGCCGTTGGAGCCGGGCTTGCTAAGAGCGAGGCCTTAGTGGCTGCGATATTGGGGGTTTTCTTCTTCGGCACCCAGTTGTCTCTGCTCGGCTGGCTTGGGGTGGCCATTGGGGGCGTCGCCATTTTCTTGATGAGTAGCCGTCAGGGATTTAAAGATATCTCCTTGCAGACCGCCATGATCGGTTTAGCTTGTGGCAGCGCATTTGCGCTGACATCTCTGTGGGTGCGTGAGGCGAGCCTGAATTTAGACTTACCCTTTCCTCACCGGGCTGCCTGGGTTTTACTCTTTGTTATATCGATTCAAACTATGGTCTTGCTGGCATACCTGTATGTTTCCGATAAACAAACATTGGTAGCACTTTGGCAGCGTCCTAAGTTGACGATACTGACCAGCACCACCAGCTGTTTAGGTTCCATAGGCTGGTTTAGCGCCATGTCTCTACAGGCCGTACCCTATGTCAAAACCTTAGGACAGATAGAGGTGTTCTTCACTTTGTTGATCGCCGTGTTCTGGCTAAAGCAAAAGGTAAAAATCAAAGAGGTATTTGCATTAGTCATGATAGCCATCGCAGCCATACTGGTCATGTGGGGCTAATTAATATCGACAGGTCCCCTGAAACCCATCAGGAAAAAGGATAAATACCGAGTTCACCGATTTGCATTTGATTTAGTTTATGGATTTAGCTTATGGCGTTAGACGGGTCGCTTTAGCTGTTTGAATATTTTTTTACTCTTTGTGTGGTGAACATAACCATGTGCGTGATGAGTGTCCCTAATGTCGCACCAGCAAGCAGATCACCCAGATAATGATAATTTTGCCCCAGTTGTCCGATAAACACGGTGAACATGGTTGCTACCCAGAGCAGACGATAGCGGGGCAGGTGATACCAGAAGGTTGTCGCTAGTGCAAAGGTGAACAGGGCGTGACCCGATGGAAAAGAGTTATAGGCGAGCCCCTCGGCAAAGGGGTGAAACCCTTCGATACGGTCGCTTATCCAGGAGGGGTTAGAGTTAACCCAGGTCTGAGGCCAAGTGCGGCCAAATAGGGCTTTTGCACTAACGCGCAGTATCGATGCCAGGATGAAGGTCGCCGTCAAGTTTATCGCTAACCATCCATATTGGTGACGTAGTTTAGGGATGATACAAAGCGCGACCGCAATGGCAGCCAAAACTTCTAAAAACAGGGGAGTATTACTCATCAATTTGATCAATGAGTTGGAAAATGAATGTTGATAGATAAAGTCTGCTAGTCCTCGATCGATATACTTTACGCTGGCCAGTATGGTGATAAACATGGCGGCATAAAATATCACACTCTTTTTTATTGAATAACAAATGGCTGGGGTATTGGGTGTCGGCATCTTGATTCGTATTAACTGCTGGTGAAGTGAGGAGTAATGTAACCTCTTTTTAGAAAAATAGCAGCATAGCTTGTAGGCATGGCCCCCCTGCCGGACTTAGCTTAGACAATCTCTCATTGACGACGATAGCTAAAATTGAATCCTTGGTGAAAACGATGAAGCTTAATGACGTTTATTTTTTACGGTGCAGGTTATTTTTTTTTGCCCTCATGGCGATAGCAATGCAGATGGCTGCGCCGCCCCAGGTGAGCCCCAGAGCGAATGTGAGCATAATAATGGCACCGACACTCATAGTTTTTCCTCATTATTGGTTGCTAAATTTATCACTAAGGAGATAAATAACATAAAGGCGATGAGCCCCCAACCTAAGAGTAGCTGGTCTGTTATCGGGTAACCCCCATAGCCATTATTGACGGTATTGATTAGATTTTTAACGAGAATGATGGCCAGCATTGCTGGACTGATAAAGCGCAAACAAAGCTCAAACCACCTTCCTATGGTAAATTCTGAGAGTCGATTGCTGTAGTCCCTTATATCGGCAATTTTAAATAACCAGGCGAGAATGATAAGTTCTACAAAGCAACTGAATAGCAGGGCGAGGTTATTAATAAAGTAGTCGATGAGATCAAGCAGTAGCAGTCCGCCACTTGTGGCAAAGGCCATTGAGATGATGAAGCCGCTACCGCATACTATCGCCGCAGATTTTTTACGAGATAGATGGAGTTTATCCATAATGGCAGAGGTCACAGCTTCAAGGATTGATATATGAGAACTCAGACCCGCAACCACTAAGGCGAAGAAGAATAGTGGCCCGAGGATATAAGGTGCCGGAAGCAGATTAATGGCAGCGGGTATGGTGACAAAGGCGAGTCCAACGCCGGATGTGACCACCTCTGTTAATGGTTTAGCCTGCTCTTGTGCCATGTACCCAAGCACACCGAATATCATGATCCCGCCCATAATAGAGAAGCCGCAGTTGATAAGGACTGTCATGAAGGCGTTATTATTAATATCCGATTTTTCAGGGAGATAGCTCGAATAGGCGAGCATAATGGCGAAACCGACACTTAAGGTGAAGAAGATCTGCCCATAAGCTGCTGACCAGACTTTTGTGTCCAATATTTTGCTGAAATCAGGTTGAAAAAGATAGTTGAGGCCTTCCATCGCGCCGGGAAGAAATACGATTCTACCAATCAAGACTAACACCATGATGAAAAGTAATGGCATCATGAT
>SDWK01000114.1 GCA_004195335.1 Shewanella sp. | reverse complement strand
GCAATCCTGGCAGATGGAGAATCGTTATCAGACGATGTGGCAGGGTGAGTATAATTTAGGTTTCGCCGTAGACTGGATGCGTAAAGATCTCAATATTGCATTAGATGAAGCCAGAAAGAATGGCTCTCATCTCCCTCTGACCGCTCTGGTCGATCAGTTTTACTCGGAAGTGCAGGCCATAGGCGGTAATCGCTGGGACACGTCAAGCTTGTTGGCAAAACTTGAGCGCAACAGAAAGTAATTTCAGAAAGCAAAAAAGGACTGCCGAGGCAGTCCTTTTTGATTGAGTTAAGAGCGTTTACTCGGGATCGAGGACGATATGTTCAAGCTCTACCGCAGCAACGGCGTGAAGGGCATCCATAGTCGCGCCAACCAGCGAGATTTTTCCACCTGCTGATTCGATCAATACTGCACGAGAAATCTCACTGAACTCTCTGTTATGTCTGGCCATGGTAGAAAGAGCCATCTGCATAGGTAACATAGAGGGATTAAACGCCGCATTTTCGGCGTAACGTCCACAATAGGTCGCCCCATCTTGTGTTTCCAGTACGACCGCTGCATAACTATTTGTATATGGGGCATAGCTTAAACTTGCATGATCCAGAGCCTCGATGATCATCGGGTCTGAGCTGTCTAGGCTGAGCTCATGCTGCTGCTTGGTTAATAAGGGCTCTGTGATATTGAGATCGCTCGGACCGAATGCATAGGGCAGATAATGAGACAGAGGTAGAGTTTTTTGTTCAGGAAGGTGTATTTTTACCTTTTGGCCTTCAACCAATTCGTTCATAAATTGGCGACAGTGCCCACATGGAGAAAAGTTAACGATGACATCTTCGATTTGACGTTCGCCGCTCAGCCATGCATGACTGATTGCACTCTGCTCGGCATGCACCGAATGGAATAGTGCTTCACCTGTGAGTTCCATATTTGCGCCCATGTAGATATCACCGCTCTTACCTTTGGCAATAGCACCGACATAAAACTCACTGATAGGCGGTCTAGCTAGTGCTGCAGCAACGGGAAGCAGCGCTAGAAGTAGCTCACTTTCCTTAAGTCCACTCTTAGTGACGAGCGTGCTAAGTTGCTGAGCATCGATATGGCCAGCAAAGTCAGCATTCAACATGGGTACCAATGCATCTGATAGCGGTTTGGGCAACTCTGCGATGCACTTTATAAATCTATCTTGCATGTTAATGGTCCTATAATTGTTAAGATAATGAAAATCATTTTAGTAATCGTTTTACAATGATGATGAGACCTACCTCCCATTTATCTCAGTAAAATCCTACAAATTGCTAAGATAATGACATAAAGCTGTAAGTAATTTTTGTTTGTCTTCATTTTGAGCAGTTTCATTGACTAGATTTTCTAACTTCAACATGTAATCTGGATCGTTCAGTCTCGCCTGACAAAATTCACGCCACCTCATTGACTCCATCTCATCGAATGTCTCAGGGTAATTACGGCCGCGGTACCTGAACAGCATCTCTTTGAGTCTTGAGTCATCAAAGTCGAGTTCAATTGCGGCGAGGTTCTGAGGTGAAGTATGGCGAATAATTTCCATTTTCTCTTTATCAGCAGAATTGAAAAATCCGCCACTATAAAGCTGTAAGTCTGGGTCGGTTGAGCCAGACTCATATTCGACATCGAAGACGGCGACTAATTTTTCGCGCAGCTCAGGGTGCTGCTTTAACAGCTTAAACTGTTCTCTGGCAAAGGCCTTATCGATGTTGAGCCGCTCAGCATTTTCATCACTCAATGCCTTGGTGGTAGCGATAAAGGGACATTTATTGATATGGATCTGTTTAACGCTGATAGGGAGCTCGTCTTCTGCAAGATCGGCTCTAGGCGTATACATACGTTCTCTGATCTGCTCGGCATTGAGCTCAATAAGCGGAGAGATATCCATGGCTAAGTTGACACAGATGATGGCATTTTTATTGGTGGCGTGATGTGCTACTGGTGCAATGATAGTTGTACAGCCATGGAGTGCACTGATTTTCGAACTGACATGTGCCAAGGGTTGCATGTTAAGCACGTCAATGAGTTTTGATACCTCTTGTTTACGTCTTAAGTTGAAGTAATAGTCGAACAGTTTAGGCTGTTTCTGCCTAATCAGCTTGGCCATATCTATGGTGGCATAAACATCTGACATGGCGTCGTGCGCCTTTTCATGGCTCAAGCCGTTGGCTCGGGTCAAATGCTCTAACTTAAAGCTGGGTGAACCGTCTTCTTTGACAGGCCACTCGATACCCTCGGGTCTGAATGCATAACACGCCCTCACCAGATCGATAATATCCCAACGTGAGTTGCCTTGCTGCCATTCACGGGCATAAGGGTCATAAAAATTTCGATAGAAACCATATCGAGAAACCTCATCATCGAAGCGAATGGAGTTATACCCGGCGACGCACGTATTTGGCTGACTAAATAGATCATGCACTTTAGCCATAAACTCAGCTTCAGGGATCCCTTTTAAGTTTGCCAGTTGAGGCGTAATACCTGTGATGAGTATCGCTTCGGGTGAGGGCAGGTAATCGTTAGCTACCTTGCAATAAAATGTCACAGGATCGCCAACAATATTCAGATCCATATCTGTACGGATCCCTGCAAATTGGGAAGGGCGGTCTTTAGCCGGGTTTGCACCAAAAGTTTCGTAATCGTGCCAGAAGATGGTGGGAATATTGCTGGGAGACATAAGTAATAATTATTGGAAGATACTTGCGACTAATCATAGCATTCTACTTATCGCTTTGTCCTTAATGTAGCGGCTAAGGTTCTTTAAGCTGTCATAAGAAGGACTGTAGCTGAAGTAATGTACCAAAATGGCATGTATTTCCACCACATGGTCAACGGGGGAGGGATAGCGGTTTCATGGTGATAATGAAGCTACTGGCTAAAATCTAACAGGGTGAATATATGGTTTTATTTTAACCATTTACATGGCTGGTACAAATAAACTAACCCATGTACAATCCCTCACCCAATAGAGGTGTTGTACTATGTTTGAACCCCTGTTAACACAGCCTGAAATTTTTAAACTCGATCATCACTCCAGACTGATTGTTACCTTGCGCGAAAGTGCGAGTGACTTTAGTTTGTTACAAGTCATAAATGGCCATATCGGCGAGTTTATTATTGTCTCAATCAGTGATGACTCTTTGTCTATCATGGTTCGATTACATCCCTTTCTTTCTATAGCGGTGGAACCCTCCAATGCGGACGTTATGCCATCTTTCGGTGACGAAAGTGGGGCATTGACCAGAGGTATAGGGCAAGGATGGCGTCTATTTAGCATGCTTGGCCTATCCCCGCTAATGTGTGCCAGGCAACTAAGAGAGGGGGTGGTCATAGAGGCGGGTTTTAAATCGCAAGCTCATTTCTCTATTGTACAGTCCAGAATGTGGCAAATTGTCGCTCTAGAGGAAGACAACAGACTATATCATGGACCCAGAGAATTGATGCAAGCGAAGGCGCTCGTCGCCAGGGCGGTTCAACCTGAACTCATTACAGAAGAGTTATTGCTCGAGATTAGCGAGTTAGAAAATGTTAGGAGTGACCTTTCTACTTTTAGTTGTAGCGAGTTGGTTCGTCGTCATCCAGAGATTTATGCTGACGTTGCTAAATTGGACGCGCAACTATTGAGAAGAAAGCAGTGGCTGTCTCGAAGTTACAATCAATCTGTGGAGCGGGTGAGTTGGCAGTACTCTGCGAACCATGCTTCAATAAATGAATTACAAACACGAAAGCTGGAATTTTATAAGCTGTTATCGACCACAGCGATTAACGACATGGTTCAACAACTGATTGTTGACGAAGAGTAACCCAATAAACCAACGGAAAAATGATGAAATATCGTTGTCCCCTATGTAAACAAGCTTTGTTACTGAAAGACAGAACCTGGTATTGCCCTGATAATCACAGATTCGATTGTGCCAAAGAGGGTTATGTCAATTTACTGCCTGTACAGAAGAAACACTCCAAAGATCCAGGGGATAATAAGGAGATGATGTTTGCTCGCAGAGAGTTTCTGAATAAGGGCCATTATCAATTACTCAGCGATCGAGTTAATGAATTAGCCATGCAGCATGCTCATGGTGCTAAAGCCGGATTAGATATCGGCTGTGGTGAAGGTTATTACAGTCATCGTTTAAATGACGTAATGTCAGCAGAGACGAGTTTTTCGCTTCACGGCCTGGATATTTCAAAGTCCGCGCTGAAATACGCATCCAAAAGATACTCTGATATCGGATTTTGTGTTGCAAGTGCATTTGAAATGCCATTTGCGGATGAGAGTTTTGATTTGATGATGCGCATCTATGCCCCCTCGTTAGATGAAGAGTTGAGGCGCGTGGCTAAAAAAGAGAGCATATTGATCACCGCATCGGCAGGGGAAAACCATCATTTCGCTCTAAAAAAACTCATTTATGCCAAGCCAACTCCTCATATTACTGAGAGCAGTCAGATTGCTGGTTTTGAGTTGCTTCATCGGGAAAATTTGGAGTCTATTTTGCTGCTCAGTGATGAAATGGATATTACTCATTTTCTTAACATGACGCCTTATAGCTGGAAGTTGACCGATGAGCAAAAAGCCAAACTGGTAAAAAACGGGTTAAAATGCGAGTTAGATTTCAAAATTGAGGTTTTTAGAGCGATTTAATTAAAAACAAGCTGGCGCGCGGTTAAAAAGTAACCAACTGTCTGTTTTTAGTGTTTTTACACCATGTTTACAATCATCTCAATAAAACCAAGCAACAGATAACAAAGTGAAAAGATGGTTTTCAGCCAATTTGATTGTTGACATGAGCAGAGAATGATTTATAGTAGTTGCAGCTCGAAGGTTGCACTTATTTTTATGTTCCAATACGATTTGTTCGTCCTGTTAACATAAGTAATACCGGCATTTTCAAGCTCTACTGCCGTTTAGGCTATATTTTATTTAAGTTACAGGATTTATATCATGTCTCAAGTTACTGGCGTTGTTAAGTGGTTCAACTCTGACAAAGGTTTTGGATTTATCGAGCAAGAGTCTGGTCCAGATGTTTTTGTTCACTTCCGTGCAATCAACTCTGACGGTTTCAAAACTCTTGACGAAGGTCAGAAAGTGCAATTCACTGTGACTCAAGGTCAGAAAGGTCCACAAGCTGAAAACGTAACTATCGTTTAGGTTTGAACCTTTGATTAGCTTAAGCCTGTCTCTTATACTCATCT
>SDWK01000112.1 GCA_004195335.1 Shewanella sp. | reverse complement strand
GATAAGTCCCTAATCTGCTATCTCACTAAGTGCCCCACAGAGCCATAGTTTTTTTTGTACAAGCATATTAATATGCATTTTTCTATTAACTATATGAATTATCACAATTATTCTCTGCCATTATATACCTGACAAAGAAGTGTATTCTGGTTTAATGACATAGGATACTTAGTTCAAACGTGAGCAAGCCAAAATAGTTAACCAATAATCATTGAATAATTGTAAGGGTTTCTTAGTCAGTAGTGCGATGTTTGAATCGCTGGCCGATTATTGCTCTTTGAGTAGTTCACCTAATTCGATGGCTGCCTGGCGCAATACTGATTCAAAACAGAGTAATTCATCTAAACTTTTGCGGATCACGGGAGCATGGGTGAAAAGACACGCAAACAACCTGCCATCCTGATCTTTAATGGGTACCGAGCAGGCAACCATACCATCAACAAACTCTTCGTTATCAGTTCCTAGCTCATTTGCTTGAATTTTTAACAGCTCTCTTTCTAATGATTCGGGCTCAGTCAACGTATTACGTGCTAATTTGTCCAGTGGCAGTTTACTTACAATACGATTACGGCGTTCTTTGGGCAGAGAACTTAAATAAAGTTTACCGCTAGAAGTACACCATACAGGCGTATGGCTGCCGACAGGTAAATGAATTCGCAACGGCCAATTGGTTTCAACACGATCGTAATAGATCATCTCGGTGCAATCGGGAATCGCAATGCCGCAGGTTTCACCAATTGTTTCCGCCAGATTTTTTAGGATGGCCTGACGCAACGCTTTAAATCGGCTGCTATGGAGCACCCCTAAAGCGATATTATGCATCCGGTCACCAGGAACCAGCAAGCCACGCATATTTATTTGCACATAATCATCAGCCTCAAGCTGCTGCAATAAACGATGAATGCTGGGTTTAGGAATATCGAGTAAAAAGGCCAATTCAGCGGGTGACATAGGTCGCTCGGCACGAGAAATGGCCTCGATAATTTCGAGTACCCGGGTAATAGATGAGCCTTTTTCTCTTCGCTGAGCTGTCATTTTATATCCTGTCATAAATTTCGTGCTCATTATAAGCAAGCCTGCCGCATATAGGCAAGTAACTACGGACTCAAAGACACCTATCTTAAAGACAAAAAAACTAGCCCATCGTTAGAAAGGCTAGCTTAGAGTTTCTCACACTTACCCGTGAGAGCTATTTAGTTGTCTTGGGCTAGCTTAAGGTTGGCATTGAAAACTCAGCTCCTTCGCGAACACCTGCCGAAGGCCAACGTTGGGTAATTGTTTTGCGCTTGGTGTAGAAACGTACCGCATCTGGACCGTAAGCATGTAAATCACCAAACAACGAACGCTTCCAGCCACCAAAACTATGGTAAGCAACAGGCACAGGTAATGGTACATTGATACCAACCATACCTACTTGAATGTTGTCAGAGAAATATCGAGCCGCTTCGCCATCACGGGTAAAAATACAAGTACCATTACCGTACTCATGATCATTAATTAAATCCATGGCTTGTTGCATTGTTTGAACGCGCACAACCTGTAGGACTGGACCAAAGATTTCTTCTTTATAGCTCACCATATCAGCAGTAACGTTATCTATTAAGGTACCGCCAACAAAGAAGCCATCGTTGTAACCTTCAACTTCAGGGTTACGACCATCAACGACAATCGTTGCGCCTTGCTCTTGGGCATGATTAATATAACCAACCACTTTATCGCGATGCTGAGCGGTAATAACAGGACCAAAATCGTTGCTGCTATCGCTATATGCACCGACTTTAAGGCTTGCCATTGCTGCTGTCATTTTGGTAACCAACGCATCAGCGGCAACGTCACCAACAGCAACGGCTACAGACAATGCCATACAACGTTCACCCGATGAACCAAATGCGGCACCAAGTAACTGATTAACGGCATTGTCCATGTCAGCATCTGGCATCACGATGGCATGATTCTTTGCGCCACCTAATGCTTGGCAACGTTTGCCATTGGCATTAGCTGTAGCATATATATATTCGGCAATGGGCGTTGAACCAACAAAACTAACGGCTTTTACTCGTTGATCAGATAACAAAACATCAACCGCCACTTTGTCACCATTAACAACATTCATAACGCCATCAGGTAATCCAGCTTCTTTTAATAACTGAGCAATAAATAACGTTGAACTTGGATCGCGCTCTGAAGGTTTCAAGATGAAACAGTTACCACAAGCAATCGCCATAGGGAACATCCACAATGGCACCATCGCAGGGAAATTAAATGGCGTGATGCCAGCAACAACGCCTAGTGGTTGAAATTCGCTCCATGAATCAATATTTGGTCCTACATTTTTACTGTGCTCACCTTTTAATAACTCTGGTGCGCCACAAGCATATTCAACATTCTCAATACCACGTTGTAATTCACCCGCTGCGTCATGCGATATTTTACCGTGCTCTTCACCAATCATTTGGCATATTTTATCAGAATTAGCCTCAAGTAATTCTT
The DNA here is from genome assembly GCA_004195335.1 of Shewanella sp. Taxonomy (GTDB): domain Bacteria; phylum Pseudomonadota; class Gammaproteobacteria; order Enterobacterales; family Shewanellaceae; genus Shewanella. Next base: position 2,780 of record SDWK01000112.1, on the reverse strand, counting down.
TAAAACGAAACATCACGCGTGCACGTTTAATTGGTGGAGTATTGCGCCATGCAGGAAATGCGGCCTGAGCACAACTAATTGCTTGTTCTACTGTTTCGACAGAAGCCAGTGCTACTTGTTTAGTTACTTTACCCGTTGCAGGATTAAACACATCTTGAGTGCGAGCGGCGTCGGTGCAAATTTCACCGTTAATTAAGTGTCCGATAGTATTCATAAATAATTCCTAAAATTGTAAAAAATAATGATAATGGCAGAGGTTAATCCCACAGCCCTTGGTAGATAGCGACCATATCGCTGATAGACGGTTCAATAGGGTTATTGCCCGGTGAACCGGAAGCCAATGCTTGCTCGGCCATGGTTTGACAAACCTCAAAAAACTCATCGCGCTTAATACCAAATTGCTGTGGTGTTGGCACCGCTAATTCATCGTTTAGCGCGCGAAGTTCGGTTAACAATTTCTGGTTAGCAACCTCATTGCTGTCTTGCTCAGTTGCGATACCCATCGCTCGCGCACAATCGGCATAGCGTGTTGGCGCGGCGGGGATCGAATAAGCTGTAACGCTTGGCAACAACATCGCATTAGATAGGCCATGGGGCACATGAAAAAAGGCACCTATAGGGCGACTCATGCCATGCACCAAGGCCACCGATGCGTTAGAGAATGCAACGCCAGCCAAAGTCGAACCAAGCATCATTGCTTCACGAGCATCTTGGTCTTCACCATTGTGATAGGCTTTTCGCAAGTTTGGTCCAATCAATTTAATCGCAGCAATCGCCTGACTATCACTGTATGGATTAGCTTTTTTACTCACATAAGCCTCAATGGCATGGGTTAAGGCATCGATTCCCGTATCGGCGGTTATTCGTGGCGGCAAACTGATGGTTAACTTATAATCGACCAACGCGGCAACGGGCATAAAACCAATGCCAACACAGAGCATCTTCTCGTCACTGATTTCGTCAGTTATGATGGTAAACCTCGTTACTTCAGAGCCGGTCCCCGCAGTAGTAGGTACGGCAATGACAGGCAAGCCTTGCTCTATGACCATGCGTGGAAAGCGATAGTCTTGCATCACGCCACCATGCTTGGCCAAAATCGCGATAGCCTTGGCACTATCGATTGGGCTGCCTCCACCTAGGGCAATAATACAGTCGTAATTACCCTCTCGTGCTTTCTCAACACCCGCTTGAATGGATTTTACCGTGGGCTCTGGCATTGTATCGTCAAAGATATGGGCACAAATGTTATGCGCACCTAAACTAATTTGAATACGACCGGCATATCCCAGTGCCACCATCATCTTGTCGGTAATGATCAAGGGTCGCTTGCAGCCGAGGCTAACTAATATGTTGGGTATTTCCAGGCTAGCATCTTCACCAACCTGCATAATACGCGGCAGAATAACTTGAGTAGACATATCAACTCCTTTCTATATTTTTGAACATGTGGGTAAGTGGCTTTAGCAAAAGCCTAAAGACTTACCGTTGATTTATTATTTCTAGCGATGGCGAAAAACAGGTGCTCGCTTGGCGATAAACGCATGCATACCTTCTTTTTGCCCTTCTGTTGCGAAGGCAGCCTGAAATAGGCGGCGCTCATGGCGCATACCCTCAGTAAGGCTGGTCTCAAAGGCTACATTTACCGCTTCTTTAGCCATACGTACGGCAGGACTGTTATACCCTGCAATGGTATGTGCTGCTTCTAGTGCGGTTTGTAACAGCTCTTTACCCGGTACGACTCGCGCCACTAGCCCAGCAGCTTTTGCTTCATGAACATCGATTGTTCTACCTGTTAGGACAAGATCCATCGCCAGTGACTTACCGACTGCATTGGCCAAGCGTTGTGAGCCACCGATGCCAGGCAAAATACCAAGCTTAATTTCCGGTTGTCCGAATTGAGCGTCTTCAGAGGCAATGATAAAATCACACATCAACGCTAGCTCACAGCCACCGCCCAAAGCATAGCCACTAACGGCGGCAATGATCGGTTTGCTGATTGAACGCAATTCATCCCAGGGTGCAAAGATATCGTCACAATAAAATTCGGCGTAGGTCAGATTTGCCATTTCCTCAATATCTGCCCCAGCGGCAAATGCTCGAGCACTGCCAGTAATAACAATCGCGCCAATATTATCGTCGGCGTCGAAGATTTTTAAGGTGTCAACAACTTCTCTGGCAAGCTGTCTACTCAAAGCATTTAGGCTTTTAGGTCTGTGAAGTGTGATCATACCAACCCGCTCACGGCGTTCGACTAGTATGGTTTCCATCGCAGCTACCGTCGATTGCGCGGTCGCTACAGGTTCGGCACTTTCTTTGCTTTCTTTACTTTCTTGTTCTGCATCGACGGGCTTAAGTTTAACGCTGTTTTGAGTTTTCATCATTCGACTCTCTCTTATGGGATATTAAGGGTTAAGTTGCAGAAATAGCTTCGGAGTATGTCTCTAGCTCACTATCATCCGAATTCTCCTGGGGTTGCGGTGTCGGCGCATACGCACCGTTGTTGGCCATCAATTCTGCTAAGATTGCCTCACGATGCTCGTTAAGCGCAGGGGACTTGAGCGGTACCTCGGGATCAATTTCTGCTACTGAGCTCATCTTTATTGGGTTACCGGCCGTTCGTATTGCTCTCTCGTTTTCCCCTTTCACTTTAACGATCATGTTGCGAGCTAGAAGTTGTGGATGGGTAAATAATTTATCAATGGTGTTTATCGGGGAGCAGGGTACTCCAGCTTCATTGAGGGCATCAATCCAATGCTGCATTGGCTCGCTGAGTGTTATTG
>SDWK01000920.1 GCA_004195335.1 Shewanella sp. | reverse complement strand
ACGTTTAAGCTCGTTAACACAGTATCAGATGCGCTAAAACTCGCCTTTCAGGAGTGTTTTTGGCTGCCTACTTCTGCGTTGAATAACTTCAGAAGGGTACACCATTCCCTCATCCATTCGTCTTGAATTAGCTTGCCAAAAAAACTCTGAGTAAATCACTTTCTTATACCGATTGGTATATTACCAATTCGCTTAATGATATGAGCGACAATAAAAAAGCCACTGATGAGATCACCAATGGCTTCAGATTAAATCACAATAAAAAATCAAGCTATTGAGTGCGCTCTACGTGGCCACCTAAACCCTTAAACTTCTCTTCTATATGCTCATAGCCACGGTCAAGATGATAGATACGATCTACTATCGTAGTCCCATCGGCCACGAGACCGGCAATGACTAAGCTGGCCGAAGCCCTCAGATCTGTCGCCATCACTTGTGCACCATTGAGCCTTTCAATTCCCTGTATGATGCAAGTATTACCCTCAAGTTCCATGTTAGCCCCCATACGGATCAGCTCAGGAACGTGCATGAAGCGATTTTCGAAAATAGTTTCGGTTATCGTCGATGTGCCTTCGGCTAACACATTTAACAGACAAAACTGTGCCTGCATATCGGTCGGGAACCCCGGATAGGGGACAGTCTTGATATTCACAGCCTTTGGACGTTTGCCTTGCATGTCGAGCTCAATCCAATCGCTGCCAGTGGTTATCTTAGCCCCTGTATCTTCAAGCTTAGCAATAACCGCTTCTAAGGTTGAAGGGTCGGCATTAAGGCAACGTATTCTACCGCGGGTCACAGCAGCGGCAACCAGAAAGCTACCGGTTTCAATTCTGTCAGGCATGACGCGATAATGACATCCCTGCAGAGATTTGACACCTTGAATACGAATCGAGTCCGTACCCGCCCCCGTAATTTTAGCCCCCATGGCAATCAGGCAATTTGCGAGGTCGATAACTTCGGGCTCACGGGCGGCATTCTCAATGACGGTCTCGCCATCGGCAAGTGTGGCCGCCATCAATAAGTTTTCGGTTGCGCCAACACTGATCATATCCATAAAGATATGCGCACCTTTTAAGCGACCATCGACGCGAGCCTTGATGTAACCCTCTTCGACTTCGATGGTAGCGCCCATCTGCTCTAAACCTTGAAGATGCAGGTTAACCGGGCGTGCACCGATGGCACACCCGCCAGGCAGAGACACATCAGCAGTACCATAGCGGGCAAGCAGCGGGCCTAAAATAAGAATAGAAGCACGCATGGTTTTAACCAGATCATAAGGCGCACAAAAATGATCCAGCGAGGTCGTAGAGATACGCACTTCACTGTTATCACTGCGAGTCACTTCGGCGCCAAGGCAACGAAGCAGTTCGCAACTGGTGTTCACATCTCTAAGGTTCGGAACATTACTGACCACAAAGTCTGTTTCAGCTAATACACCTGCCATTAAAATTGGCAATGCAGCATTCTTCGCACCCGATATCACAACATTACCGGCAAGCGCTTCGCTCGCCTGAATTTTTAATTTATCCACTTTAACTCTCAGCTTACATGTTAAATACTTTTTCACGCTTCCATTGTGTCGGCGTGAAAGCATTGATCGTTAACGCATGTAGTTCACCACTGGTGATACGCTCCATTAACGGTCCATAAATTGCCTGCTGTTGCTTCACACGTCCCATTCCATCGAAACATTCACCGACGGCGACGATTTTGTAATGAGTCCCTTCTTGGGTGACATGAACTTCATCTAATGAAAGTGCATCCAATAACAACTGCTCTATCTCTTTGAGCTTTGCAGCTTCTTCGTTAACTTGTTCTGTCTCGTTAGAATCCATGGATCTATTTACCTTGTTTTGCTTCTTCGCTGAAGAAGAGTTCTAAATCATATAAACCGATTAATTTTAATAATTGATTCGATGGCGAGGTCAGTACCAGCTTTCTCTTATCTGCCTTAGCTTGGCTTAACAGCTCTAAAAGAAAAGCAACCCCGGCACTATCGCTGTATGACAATGCAGATAAGTCAATGACTTGAATACTGTTACTCAATAGGCTGTATCTCTCGCTCCAAAGTTTCACTACTTCAACTTGAGATAAGCGACCGCTTATTCGACACACCAGACCATCTTCAATAAAATCTGCCACTTAAACCTTTTTCCCTTTAGGATCGCGAACAATGTGCCCCTGAGTCCGTTGCTCCAACTCGAGAATCACATGATCTATCCCCTTTTGACGAATAAGATTCGAAATTTCTGAGCTTTTTGATGCCAGCAGGCTAACGCCTTCAGCCACGAGATCAAATGCCTTCCAACTGTCATCTTTCAAGCGGCGAACTCTGAACTGCAGTTTAATCGGAGGGCGACCCGCATCGACTATCTGCATATTCACATTCACCATCTTTTCATGGGTAAAATTAGCCGGAGGGGCAAATTCGACCTTTTGGTCCGTGTATTCGGTGAACGCTTGCGCATAGGTTGAGATTAAATAGCCCTGAAAAGCGATAACAAAGCGTTCCCTCTGATCTTTGGTTGTCTTCTTTAAATAAGACCCCATCACCTTATAGGAAGCATATTTATAATCGATATAAGGCATCAACTCATCCGAGACTATCACCTTAAGGTGGTCGGGATTGGTCTTAATTATGTCAATATCATGATGAAATCTGTCAAAAGTCCTATTTGCAACCGCTTCCACCATATCATAGGGATCCATAGTGTTCACTTCCGAGTCTTCATAATGAGCTGAAGCACTGAAAACCATTAGTAGAAGTGAAGCCACTAACTTATTAATGTGATTATACATTTTCATTTTTTAATCCTTTGAAGAGGTGCTAAAAAGGAACTGACCGATTAGATCTTCCAGCACGAGGGCAGAATGAGTGTCATCAATACGATCGCCATCGACTAACATGGCAATATCCTCATCCATAAACCCTGGAGTCAGTCCTAAAAACTGCTCACCGAGTAATCCCGAGGTCAAAATTGATAAACTACTCGTCTCAGGAAACTGATCAAATTCTTTATCCATAGATAGCGCAACAATAGGCACTAACTCCGAAGAATCCAGCTTAATCGAGCTCACTCGTCCCACAACCACACCGCCGACTTTAACCGGTGATCTCACTTTCAAGCCACCAATATTGCTGAATTTAGCATAGAGGGTGTAGCTACTATCACCCGCCTTCACTTCAACATTAGCCACATTAAATACCAAGACTAAAAAGGCCGCCAATCCTGATAATAGAAATAGCCCCACTAAAACTTCAATTTTCCGAGTTAACATACTCTCATTTCCACTCTACGTTTGAATATCAAAAAAATGATACCCATGTTCATCCATTAACTACCAAACATCATCGCGGTAAGCAAGAAATCCAATGCTAATACAGCCAAGCTAGACTGAACCACTGTTTGGGTCGTTGCCTTGCTGATCCCTTCGGGATTAGGAATAACCTGATAACCTCGATACAAGGCTATCCAAGTCACGACCACGGCAAATACCAGACTCTTAATTATGCAATTAACTATGTCTTCTCGCCACTCGACAGACGCCTGAAGAATAGACCAAAAACTTCCGCTATCTATCCCTTTCCATTCGACTCCCACCACATGTCCACCATAGATCCCCACGGCGGTAAATATCAGCGCTAGCAGAGGCAGACTGACCACCCCGGCCCAAAATCTAGGGGCAATAATCTGTCTCAGAGGGTCGATAGCCATCATCTCCAGACTCGATAACTGCTCGGTACTCTTCATCAAACCGATTTCGGCAGTGAGTGCAGAACCGGCTCGCCCCGCAAATAACAACGCCGTCACAACAGGGCCTAACTCCCTGAGAAGACTCAAGGCCACCATAGGGCCCAAGCTCTCTTCGGTACCAAAACCGACTAAGATGTTATAGCCCTGAAGCGCTAACACCATGCCGATAAACAGTCCTGATACAAAAATCAACACCATCGATTGCACACCGACAACGTATAACTGTTTAACAAATAGAGGAAAACCCTTCAATCTGGGTTTACGTGCTATTGCTCCCCACAACATTAATCCCGCACGCCCTAAACTGGTCACAAAATCGATAGTATTGCGACCAATGCTTGCCAGCTGATTAACAATACCCATTGTTAACTCCTGTGAATGATGCAATAACGCCGAAAGAGAACAACTGATTAATGTCCATCATGTTTACCCTACTAACTCCTTTTGATAATCCTTAGCAGGAAAATGAAATGGAACGGGACCATCCGGGTTTCCACCAATAAACTGTTTCAATTGAGGATTATCTGCATTTTTCAACTCCAGCGGAGTGCCTTTCGCTATGATTCGCTTATCGGCCATTACGTAAACATAGTCGGCGATACTGAGCACCTCTTGAACATCATGAGAGATCACCACCGAGGTCAATTGAAGTGCATCAGATAACTCACCAATAAGCTTAACCAACACCCCCATGGAGATAGGATCTTGGCCTGCAAAAGGTTCATCGTACATCACCATCTCTGGTTCGAGAGCAATGGCTCTTGCCAGCGCAGCTCTGCGCTGCATTCCTCCGGAAAGCTCGCTAGGCATCATAGATGCGGTGCCTCGTAATCCGACCGCTTCGAGTTTCATCAGTACAATTCGCTTGATGATCTTTTCTGACAAACCTGAGTGTTCCCTTAATGCAAAGGCCACATTATCGAACACATTCATATCGGTAAAAAGTGCACCACTTTGAAACAACATGCTCATTCGCTTACGCATATTAAACAACTCATCTCGGTTGCATCTATGCACATCCTGCCCATCGAATAATACACGGCCAGAGTCAGGTACCAGCTGCCCCCCCATTAACTTCAATAGAGTCGTTTTGCCTATCCCACTGGGCCCCATGATGGCGGTAACCTTACCTTTAGGAATAGACAGGCTGATATCATCAAAAATGACATGTTCGCCCCGGCTGAAATTCAAATTCTGGATCTCAACCAATGGTTTCGGCTCTTGTGACACCTTGTGATTCATTTCACTTCCATTTATGCAACCGGTGAGAAGACGACTCGTCAGACGAAAGACCCAAAAACACTCAATGCTTTTTGTTGTCTCATCTTTATGATCCCATATCGCGCACATTCCACATTAATTGGGACGTCAGGCGAAATAAAAGAGCCAAATTGTACGTAATTGCCCTATTCGGTACAACTGAATCGACACTATCTTGCCGCAATACTTTCAATTTTGCTCATTTCCAGCGAAAATGCGCGTCAGACTATCTTTAGAATCTAATTTGATGTTATTTAATAT
>SDWK01000912.1 GCA_004195335.1 Shewanella sp. | reverse complement strand
TGCTACCTACGCCGACGTAGACGATCTAATCGCTGACGTCGGTTTTAAGCCAGCGACTTCTATCGAGGATGGGGTAGGGCGGTTTGTAGACTGGTATCGAGCCTTCTATCGACAATAGATTATGCTGAGGTGACCATGCGCCTGACTCAGATTCAGATTGAAATTATGAAACGCAGCGCGAAAGAGATTTTTGGTCCCGAAACCGGTCTGATTCTTTTTGGCTCACGAGTCAATGATTGTCTGAGCGGCGGGGATATTGATCTGTATGTAACTGTCAGGTCCCTGACGATTCCAAACAGTTACGCTGTGATTTCACCGTGAAAATTGGTGGTTTAAGGCTGTATTTTACAACTAAAAATAGAGAAAAAATAAGTGAAATCGGTCAGTTGGTGTGGTCCGACCCCGATGGACCTTAAGCAAGAATGGACGGAGTATGTGGATACGCCTTTGACTGACAAGGAGTTGGCAAGGGTGAGAATGAAGAGAGCTGGTCTAGCTTAAAAGGCTTTTGGTTCTCAGGGGTGGCTGTAGTAGGGCAGGGGTTGCTCATTGAAAGTTGCCTGTCCCCCTAGAAGTTCCCAGGGGACCCAAAACCAGGTGATGTGATGGCTGCAGAAAAAGACATCCGGCAAATCAGAGAGATCATTCAAGCCAGGCTTGCGTCATACCCGGTGCGCATTTTTCTGTTCGGGTCACAGGCTACAGGTCGGGCCCGTTCTGCTTCTGATGTTGATGTTGCTATTCTCTCTGTAATTGACCTCCCTGCGGGGCTGCTGAGCCAAGTGCGAGAAGACCTTGAACAGAGTAATGTCCTCTACAAAGTGGATGTGGTAGATATTTCCAAAACTGACGAAGCATTTCGTCAAAGAGTTCTTTCGGAGGGCGTGGAATGGGGCGACTGAGGGAAAGATTAGGGGTTGCTGTAAATGCACTCGCAACACTCTCTAGTTTGCCATTGGGAGAATCTGGCGACGATGTTGTGCGGGATGCAGCTATTCAACGTTTCGAATATACATTTGAGGCCGTCTGGAAGGCCGCACAACTTTATTTACGTGAGCAGGAAGGGCTGGAGCAGGGCTCGCCAAAGGGTGTTATCCGTGCCTGTCTGCAAGTTGGTCTGCTGACTGAAGATCAGTCGCGTTTAGCCATGGTGATGGTCGATGATCGGAATTTAACCGTGCATACCTACAATGAAGAACTTGCTCAGCGTATTTTTGCAAACTTGAAAGATTATGCAGAATTTATGGAGGTCTGGTTGACAGCTATGGGGGCTCATTAAGGAGTGCCTGTCCCCCTTAGAAGTTTATGTTTTGGACATATAGCTGGATTGAGCGGGTAAGAGTTGGGGATAAAGAGTGGGATTTGCAAGTCCTTTACGCACTGAGGCAACAGAGGCTTTATTCGTTTGATGCAAAACAGTGGGGTAAGGTGGTTTGTAGAATAATATCGGGCCATCTGCCGCTAATAGGAAATGAAACATGAAAATACTTGTAACCGGTGGTGCAGGCTTTATAGGCTCTGCTGTTATTCGTCATATCATTCAGAATACTACTGATTCAGTCGTTAATGTCGACAAGCTTACTTATGCCGGTAATCTGGAATCGCTTAAGGAAGTTGATTCAAGTGACCGTTACGCGTTTGAACAGGTTGATATCTGTAATCGTTCTGAACTTGAGCGGGTATTCAGTGAACATCAACCCGATGCGGTGATGCACCTCGCGGCGGAAAGTCATGTTGACCGCTCCATCGATGGCCCTGCTGCTTTTATCGAAACCAATATCCTGGGCACATTTAAGTTGCTGGAAATTGCACGCAGTTACTGGCAGGAGTTGGGTACGGTACGTAAGGCAATATTTCGTTTTCATCATATCTCGACTGATGAAGTCTATGGCGACCTGGAGGGGACTGATGACTTGTTTACTGAACAGACCCCTTATGCACCCAGTTCACCCTATTCTGCCAGTAAAGCCAGTTCAGACCATCTCGTTCGTGCGTGGCGACGAACCTATGGCTTCCCAACGCTGATTACTAACTGCTCCAACAACTACGGCCCCTATCACTTTCCCGAGAAGCTGATTCCGCTGATAATCCTCAATGCCCTGGATGGCAAACCGTTGCCGGTGTACGGCAGGGGCAACCAGGTGCGAGATTGGCTCTACGTAGAAGATCATGCCCGGGCTCTGTACAAGGTAGTGACCGAAGGGAAGGTCGGTGAGACCTACAACATCGGTGGTCACAACGAGAAGCAGAACATTGAAGTCGTTGAAGCTATTTGTGGAATTCTCGAAGATTTAGCATCAGACAATCCGCATTCACGGGCAAGTGGCAACAAATCAGGTTTTGAAGGACTTATAGCTTATGTGACAGATCGCCCTGGACATGACATCCGCTATGCCATAGATGCCAGCAAAATTCAGTTTGAGTTGGGTTGGGTACCAGAGCAAACTTTTGAATCAGGTATTCGTAACACTGTCGAGTGGTATTTGAGTAATTACGAGTGGGTTGCACATGTAAAAAGTGGTACCTATCAGCAATGGATTGACAATAACTATATTAATAGAAAAGTTCAGCCATGAAAATTCTCCTGCTCGGAAAAAACGGTCAGGTTGGCTGGGAACTCCAACGTGCACTTTCTCCGTTGGGAGAGCTGGTTGCACTCGACCGATACAGTGAAAACGGTTTATGTGGAGATCTCTCTGATTTAGAATCTCTCCGAACTACAGTTCGTAAGCTACAACCACAAATTGTTGTTAATGCTGCAGCTTATACCGCCGTGGACAAAGCTGAGAGTGAACCAGGTAAGGCTCATCTAGTCAACGCTCTAGCTCCGCAGATACTTGCAAATGAGATTGGCCTTATTGGCGGTTTGCTGGTGCATTACTCAACAGATTATGTGTTCGATGGAAGTGGAAATGCGCCCTGGCAAGAATCTGATTCAACTGCCCCGATTAACCAATATGGTTTAAGCAAGCTGGCGGGAGAGTTAGCGATCCAGGCTTCCGGTTGCAATCATCTGATTTTCAGGACTAGTTGGGTATATGGTTCTCGCGGCAAAAATTTCCCCAAGACGATGTTGCAACTTGCTCGCGAACGCGAATGCCTTAAGGTGATCGATGATCAGATTGGAGTTCCTACGGGAGCTGAACTGATAGCCGATGTCACCGCCCATGCCTTGCGCAGTACTGTATGCAATAGTCAGCTATCAGGTCTCTATCACCTAGCACCCAGTGGCGAAACTTCCTGGTTTGACGTTGCAGGTTTTGTGATTGAACAGGCTCGTAGTCGCGGCACTACTCTCGCTGTGCAGAGCATCGAGCCGATTCCGACAAGTGCGTATCCAACTCCGGCCATACGGCCTCATAATTCAAGATTGGATACTCGCAAGTTACGTGAAAACTTCAAATTACATCTTCCTTCTTGGCAGGATGGTGTCTCTCGTATGCTTAAGGAAGTTCAAGGTGAATGACATGCATAAATACAAGGGTATTATCCTTGCCGGTGGTTCTGGAACGAGACTTCATCCTATCACTCTAGGGGTGTCAAAACAGTTGCTTCCGATCTACGACAAGCCGATGATCTATTACCCTCTCTCGGTACTGATGCTGGCTGGTATCCGCGAGGTTCTGATCATCTCCACTCCGGAGGATTTGCCTAATTTCCGGAAACTTCTGGGAGATGGAAGCCAGTTTGGTATCGAGCTAGACTATGCCGAACAGCCTTCTCCTGACGGTCTGGCCCAGGCCTTCATTATTGGTGAGGAGTTTATTGGAGACGACAATTGCTGTCTGATTCTGGGTGATAATATTTTCTATGGACAGCACTTCTCCGATAATCTGTGTGCTGCCACAAAGCGTGAGCATGGCGCCACCGTTTTCGGTTACCATGTCGCTGATCCAGACCGTTTTGGTGTCGTAGAGTTCGATTCAGAAGGTCATGCGATTAGCATTGAGGAGAAGCCGGTCAGCCCGAAATCTAACTACGCCGTTACAGGTTTATATTTCTATGATAATCGCGTAGTGGAAATTGCAAAGACCATTAAGCCTTCGTCCCGTGGAGAACTGGAAATAACAGAGGTAAACAAAGTGTACCTTGAAGATCAAAGCCTCAATGTAGAGGTGCTTGGTCGTGGTTTTGCTTGGCTGGATACGGGAACCCATGAGTCATTGCTCGAAGCCAGTCATTTCGTGCATACTATTGAGCATCGCCAAGGATTAAAAGTAGCGTGCTTGGAGGAGATTGCTTTCTCTAAAGGGTGGATAAGTGCTCAATCATTATTGGCCCAAGCTAAGTGTTTGAGTAAGACTGGCTACGGACAGTATCTGCTCAATATGCTGAACGGTATGGATAAATGAAGCTGATACAGACAGCTATCCCTGATGTAGTGATCATCGAGCCCGCCGTATTTGGAGACGATCGAGGCTGGTTTATGGAAAGCTTCAACGAAAAGCGCTTCCATGAAGAATTGCAAAAGCTCGGTTTGCCGATGCCTGCTCCCTTTGTGCAAGATAATCACAGTCGTTCATCCAAGGGCATTTTGCGGGGACTGCATTATCAAATCCAACAGCCGCAAGGGAAGCTTGTCCGTGTGGTGTATGGTTCGGTGTTTGATGTAGCGGTAGACATTCGGAAGAGTTCACCCACATTCGGTCAATGGGTGGGCGTAGAAATAAGCGAAAATAATCACAGGCAACTTTGGGTGCCACCTGGGTTCGCTCATGGATTTCTAGTCACCAGTGAATCGGCAGATTTTCTGTATAAGGCGACCGATTATTATGCGCCGCAGTATGAGCGTTGCGTGCGCTGGAATGATCCATCAATAGGCATACAATGGCCTGTCCAAACAGATCCACCTCAGTTGGCTGCCAAGGATCAACAGGGCTGCCTTCTTGAAAATGCGGAAGTTTTTTCATGACCAAATGATTGGTGCAGGAAAAAACAATTGTTTGCTCTGAATTCATAGGGATTGACTCAGCAGTTAGGGCTCTGAATCGAATAGTGATTACTTTCAGCTTCATGTTGATCTCCTTGGTTCGTATTGAGGCATGGGTTGGAGCGTAGCCTGCCTCGGTGAGATCGACAATACTGTAATCGTTTTTCTCTTGGAGTTAGAAGACGCCAGTCATACAGGACTGATCGCCAGATCATGTAGGTCTTTGAATAGCTGATAGGCTCCGGGGGCCGACCAAAGCAACTTGTTGATTTTAAGGAATAATATTGGCTTATGTGGTTCCTAAGAGTTTTAAACCTGTCTCTTATACACATCT
>SDWK01000667.1 GCA_004195335.1 Shewanella sp. | reverse complement strand
GCGTCAGCCATGCTTGCCGAGTAAGAGGCTTTGATTAGATTGATATCATCTTCAAGATCATAGACGTCCATATGATGGGCGATCGTGCCCTCACAGCCCCAGCCAGCTGGACAGGCAGTCAGGTCAGCTTTGCCGTCGCCATTGGCGTCGAATGCTTCTTTGACTTCGGGACGTTTGAAATCTGCAATGGACTTAATGTTGAATTTTTCGACCTCTTTCTTGGATACCAGGTAGCCTTGCAGTCCGCCTGCCTTAACGACATAACCGACTTTTTCGCCCTTCTCGTAAAAATTCTTCGGCATTGATCCGAACAATTCCCCCTCCCAAAATTAAACCTATTGTTTGTGGTGTCTTTTCGTTAGCACGTGGACGGAAGAAACAACACGCAGGAAGGTCTGCCATAAATAAACGCCAGGCAAGAAAGGAGAGGGCCAGCCTGGAAGGTGTCACATTGTAATGACTTATTAATTGTTATCAGTATGGAGGAAGCTATGAAGAAAACAAGCATGATGCTTGTGCTGATGGTGGTCGCTGTCTGTCTGACAGCCACGACAACCCTCGCAGCTCAAATCGTTGTAGAAGAACGCATTGGTTCGGAGACCGGGTCGCCTATCAAAGAAGAGTTCAGCTTTTACGGTCAGGGATTCGAAGATTTCATTCTCAAAGTTCAAAATGGTGATGAGAGCGGTACGAACCAGGTTTCCAGTGCTATCATTAGTATCAACGGCGTAAAAATTCTCGGCCCATCAGATTTCAACCAGAAGGTTCAGGTCCTCGAACGCGTCATCTCCCCCAATGATCTCGAAAACACTCTCACAATTTCACTTCGCAGCAACCCCGGTGGTTTCCTGAATGTTCAAATACTGGCTGAGACAAGCCTGAACCTGCCTCCCGACCCAGGCTCTGCCGGCGATGCCACTATTGAAGGTGTCGATGTCAATGATAATGGCATACGCGATGACATCGAGCGCTGGATTGCATTGACCTACCAGGATTCCGATAAAACCCGTCAGGCGCTTATTCAGAACTACTATCCATTGCAGAACTTTATGATCCATGCTCGTGAGGGCGATCGGGATGCTGTTTATAACGATATGTCTTCCATGCAACGTGCAGGAGAATGTCTCGATTATATCCGTCCTGATGACGCTTACCTTCTAATCGAAGAGCTACAGGCCCAAATTGTTAATACCAGTGACCGTGTCTATGCATATCAAGATTCGAGTCGTATGTTGGGTGGCGGGTCCTTCCCCTCTGCGCCTTTATCTGAATGGAAGCAGAGCTGTACTTTTGATCCTGATGCACTTGCAAACTGATAGGGGGGAATTATGAGAAAGATACTTTGTTATGCCTTGGCGCTTTTTTTGTTGATCGTTGTTGATAATAACTTTGCAGAAGCTAGCTACTGTAACTATGGGAATGCTGTGTTTTTTGGTAATGGAATGTTCAATGAGCAAAGTTCAGCTGATTCATCGTTGAGAAGATTGAAAAGAATGATGATAACGGCTGGCGAACTTCCAGATGAAGAATGGACTTTCGAACTCTCTTACAATCACAACGAAGGCATTTACTCTCTCTTTGAGGTCTATCGTCAAAGCATGGGTGATCAGGCTGCTTCTTTTTGGCGATGGCTTGGTGGTCAAGAGCTTGCGCCCGAATGGTTTCAAACAGCGACTAACGAAATAGCTGCTACATATGATGTTGCAGAAGCAATCATCGATGCTGACTTAAACCGTCATGTTCAGCGTTATCAAAGTTTACTGCTTGAGGGTAATAGGGTACTCGTTGTTGCTCATTCTCAGGGAAATCTTTATGCAAATGCTGCTTATACTAACCTGGCACTTGACAGCCGTATGCAGATGGGTGCTTTCGGTGTTGTTTCGGTGGCAACCCCTGCTAGCAGAGTTGCTGGAGGCGGTCCCTATTTCACTCTAGTGAACGATATTGTCATCGCAGCAGTAGACAGTTTGTTTCCCGGAACCCTGGATCCCAACGTTGCCAATATTCCGAACTTTGATGACTGGACTAACCATGGTTTTATCAAGTCTTATCTTAACGGCAACCAAACCGGCCCAATGATCATCAACAGCGCACTCAGTCAAGCCAACTCTCTCTCGTGGCCAACCCCACAGATTGGTAGCGGCCCCATCAGCGTCACTCTGACCTGGGGAGCGGAAAGAGACGTGGATCTGCATGTTAATGAGCCGGATGGCAGCCATGTCTATTATGGCAACATGTGGGGCAGCTCCGGTTACCTGGACTACGATGATGTTACTTCCTATGGCCCTGAGCACTACTACGTTGTTGATTGTGAAAACCTGGCAACAGGGCGATACGGTGTTGGCGTTAATTATTATTCTGGTAATGGACCGGAAACAGCCCATGTTCAGGTTCAGGCTGGAGATATTATCAGAGACTACTCAATTAATCTCTCTGCCCCGGAAGGTTCCGCAGGAAATAGCAACGCCGAACCTGTCGCCAGCATCGAAGTTATTGGTGATGCCGAAAACGGGTATGAATTCACTGTTGCAGGAGCTGGTCGCTAGCAACCTGTTGGACTAACCATGAACTGGCTGCAAATCTGCCTGTTCAGCCCATTTTCGCTTCAGCCTAGATAGTCCCACAGGCTGCTAGAGCGTTGTAAATATCTAAGTTTTTGATTTGCTGCCAGGGAAATGCATGGCAGCTATGAAGGGGGAGGTAGGGTAAACACGGCTGTACCGATAAAAGAAAGATCTCCACATTTGCAATGCAATGGCCGCTTTGCGGCACCCGACGCCCAGGTTTGAGGGGAACTCGTGGCGAGGAGGGGGATGTGATGTTATGCAATTGTCATAAGGGGGGACGTGAGATCTTTCTGCCCCATTTTGTGTGATCTCATTTTTATGAGATATGTTATGGCCCGCCCGAAACGGCGGGCCAATTTTTTAACTGAAGGCTTTATTGGCCGCAGATACAATCTGACAACTTCGA
This sequence comes from Shewanella sp., assembly GCA_004195335.1. Taxonomy (GTDB): domain Bacteria; phylum Pseudomonadota; class Gammaproteobacteria; order Enterobacterales; family Shewanellaceae; genus Shewanella. The sequence goes on along the minus strand of SDWK01000667.1, from coordinate 2,320 downwards.
ATAGAGTCAAAGGCAATACCGCTTATGTTTGTGGTTAAAAACCATTAGACGTAATCGGACGTTATCTGCGGCAAGATAAATGTTTGAGGTTTTGCCTTTAGCGTACCCCGTCCCGCGTACCCTTCCTACCAGGCAAAGCTTGGCCTGTGAGATTTATGAGAAGCGATGTGTGTGATGCGTCGATTTAATCTTTGCGGAAATCAGTGGCGTGTGGCGCGTGGCGAGGCAAGGCTCATGGACTTTAAGCTCGTTCCCTTAACCTGGCCTCAATAAGCCACTTCTCGTCAAGGAAATCCTTGGAGTTTCAAGTTATATCCATTAATATAATAAGTTGATTTTTTGACAGGGTTGAAGGGGGTGAAAGTGATAAAAGCCTAAGCCTGATCTTATGGTTTAACCCCAAAAGGTCGTGCTTTGATTGGTCTATCCCCTTAATCCACTGCAACCCTGTAAATTAAGCTGATAAAGCAGGAGTTTAAGGACATGAAGTCGCAATTTGCGACCTCAAATTAGTGGGGCGGCAGGCGCACACCACCTTATGCCTTTTCAGAGCAGGGCGTGGCCATGCTATCCAGTGTTTTGCGTAGCACACAGGCAGTGCAGGTTAATATCGAGATTATGCGTACTTTTGTCAGGTTACGCAGGATACTCTCTTCTCATGCTGATCTTGCTGAGCGGCTTGAGATTTTAGAGCAAAAATACGATAGTCAGTTTCGTGCGGTGTTTGATGCTATCCGTTAACTCATGAGTTCGGATGTTACCGAGAAAGATTCGATTGGCTTTTAATTTTTTAAAAGGTGGCTGTCCCCAGAAGTGTAAATTAAGTTCTTTGAGTTTGATCAGCGTTGATCATGAAAATCAGCGTCCAATTGTTTTTTATTGTTATGTATTGTTTTTGAATGGAGGGAAGCATGGAAAAGGAGCATCTTGAGATGATTCTCGAAGATATTAACGGCAAATTCGACCTAATTCTTGAAGGACACGAAAGTCTCCGGGGCGAGATCCGTGAACTGAGTCGCAAAACTGATGAACGCTTTGACCTGGTTGACTTCAAAATTGATGTATTGAACAAAAAAATCGATGGGGTTGCTGACGACCTGAAGGATCATCGTGCAGACACTGAGGCGCATTATGGTGCTTATCAGGTGAAAGAAGATTGTATCTGCGGCCAATTAATGATTTGAAGTTTTAGGCCTCCGCGTTCCTCGTTTTCAACTGCACAAAGGTAGGTGTCTAGTGGTTTCAATTAACGATATTCTCGAGCGTAAAGCAAAAATCGCCGTCATCGGCCTCGGCTACGTCGGCCTTCCTCTCGCTGCAGCCTTCGGCCACAAAGCCGACATCATCGGTTTCGATATCGATGAGCGCAAGATGGCGCAGCTGCGCGATGGTTTCGATGCCACCGGCGAACTGTCCTCAGAGCAGCTCGAAGCAACGACGATCGATTACACCACCGATCCGGCACGGCTGAAAGAAGCCCAATTCCACATCGTTACAGTTCCCACTCCCATTGATGGCAACAACAAGCCTGACCTGAGGCCGATCGAATCAGCAAGTAGAATGATCGGAGCGAACCTGGCCAAGGGCAGCATTGTTGTTTACGAGTCGACGGTTTATCCCGGTGTTACAGAAGAGATCGCTGTGCCGATCCTTGAAGAAGTGTCGGGCTTAAAATGCGGCATCGATTTCAAGGTCGGTTACTCGCCCGAGCGCATCAATCCGGGCGATAAGGTTCACACTGTCGACAAGATCATCAAGGTCGTCTCCGGGCAGGATGCCGAAACGCTGGAAACAGTCGCTCAAGTTTACGAGATGGTGGTAACCGTTGGTGTGCATCGCGCCGCCAGCATCAAGGTCGCTGAAGCCGCCAAGGTCATTGAGAACACCCAGCGTGATCTCAATATCGCCCTGATGAACGAGCTGGCGCTGATCTTCGGGAAAATGAACATCCCCACCCGCGATGTCCTCGCTGCCGCCCGAACCAAGTGGAACTTTCTCCCCTTTACCCCCGGCCTGGTTGGTGGTCACTGTATCGGCGTTGATCCCTACTACCTAACCCACAAAGCCGAGCAGATTGGCTACCATCCCCAGGTAATCCTCGCCGGTCGCCGTATTAATGATGGTATGGGCAAGCATGTCGCCGAACAGACCGTCAAGAAACTGATTATGCAGGACAAACCCGTTAAGGGTTCAAGAGTTCTGGTTCTCGGTCTCACCTTCAAAGAAAATTGCCCCGATGTCCGTAACACCAAGGTTGTCGATATCGTCTTGGAACTCAAAGAGTACGGTGTCGAGGTGTTGGTCCACGACCCTATGGCAG
>SDWK01000940.1 GCA_004195335.1 Shewanella sp. | reverse complement strand
TGGCTAAGCACCTCATGTATGACGCCGCTTACCTCACAAGGAGTGAAGTTACAAGTATAAATCAGGCTATAAATCAGGCCACCCACAATAAATCAACAACATAACGCACCTGTAGCGAGCTTTCGACTCAACATCCGTCAAAGCTCGGAGATCACCGATACAACTGGGATTTCTGGATGACAAAACAGGCCAGCCATTATAAAACAATAACATAATGCGCTTCCAGTGCGTTCAAGCAACGGCAAGTGATTTGGCAATAAATAGGTCGATAAGATATGAATACAATGAATGATATTTGACAAGATGGGGCTATTTCACTTAAAAACAGTAATTTTAAGCAGTAGTAACCCACCCCATTGCCCTATGAGGCTTAATGGGTGTGGTTGATGAAAATGAAGTTGGTGTCAGCCTGTTTGGAGGTACTGACAGCACTTGGTGAAATGCCGTCGTCGCTTCTCTAAATGTTCACAGTAGCTGGTGAGTTCTTGCAGCGTACCCACCGGGCCATGAAATAATTTACCAAACTCAGTGCTAAGCTTGAGCCAGTTATCATGGGGGATATTCAACCTTATCAGCAGCTTGGCACTATTTTCACTGATAGCGCCGCGTTTATCATCACGAATAATACGCCCAGTATCATCCACCAGTTCGAGATAATCCTTTAACGAGAAAGCAATGCCATTGGGCTGATTGTCGCGTTCATTGCCGATAAAAGGCAGTAAACTTTTGGGTTGCTCTCCCTTTAAGGCGGCCTTAATTCGCAGTTGAATACTGGTATGGTCCGACTGCTCTGGAGTTGTCGCCATCTTGGCTCGAATAGGATTCAAATCAACGTAGGCCATACAAGCCAGTACTGCAGTTTCATCTAACAGGGCTTGTGACTTAAACCTTCCCTCCCAAAATCTGCCTGAGCAGTTATCTTCTAGATTTGCTTGCCTTGCTATGGGCTCATTAAGACAGCGCATGAACCAACTAATGTCACATAATCGACTGCGGTATGTCGCTATGGTGTGCTTTAACCTTGTAACTTCATAGGCTTCGACCAACTCACCTTTGGCAAATTTACGGGTTAACTCATCACCTTTAAATAACTTATGCCACTGTTCAATCACTTCTCTGTCGCTCAAGCTGTTTGCTGTGTCGATATCAATCCGCAGCACCAAATGCAGATGGTTCGACATCACCGCAAACGCTGCCACATCTATGGCAAACACCGCTTCAAGTTCAAAGAGTAGTGATTCAATCCAGCTCCTACGATGGTCATAGTTTTTACCTAAATAGACATCATCGCCACACAAAAAGGCACGGCGAACAACGCGGCTACAACAATGATAATAGGGTGTGTCTTCAAGACTGATTTGAGTACGGCGAGGGCGCGGCATAGTAACCTCCTTGTTAAATGCTTCATTGAAGCTTAGTAGGAGGTCAGCATTTATGCCATTAACTATGGGTGTCCATATTTATTTCAAGTTCTTGAAGCGTCCCTACGGGGCCTTCACCAGTATCACTTTTTAGAATGCTTCAAGTGACCATTCTGGGTGTCTCAGTTGTTCGTTGTTGTGAGTTGTTCGATGGCTTTTCACTTTGGTCAGTGGAACTATTTACGGGGCAAACAACTAACTTTGAGCTTACATAAACTTAGGCCAAAGATGATTAAGATTAGCTAAGTCCCCCCTGAATTCGCTATTTTTTCGTATCGGTAGACAGTTTACTTAACCTGTTGTTATACATAGAAAGAGGTTGTAGAAAGCGCTAGACAGATTGTATACGTAGCGGTATATTTAACCACTTAACGCAGTACAACAAGGATGAATCCTTAACGCTCTCATGGCATTAAGCGGACACTGACATCAAGGAAAACGGTCCTAACTCTTGAATATAAAGATTACCAATTGATTTATATCAATAATTTTCCATTTAACAGTATCTCATCCTCACTATTAGGTTTAGATTAAACCAAACATCTTCGCTCACAGAGCTGGGACAGGAATTGTAGCCCAAAGTGCCATATTTGAGGACAAATGAGCCTGATTCCCCCAATAAACTCCAACCCTTTTGTTGTTTTCATTTCAACAAAACAACTGAGCAAATAGTTAATAACTAACCAAAATTTGTCGTGCCGTATTTAAACCTCGACAATAACAACTGTGAGTTGAACATCTGATGAAAAACTTGTTACTCTGCCTGCTGGCCTGCTTTACCATCAGCAACGTTCAAGCTGATGAGCGTGAACAATGCTTACTTAAGGCGCTGGCCCAGGCCAAAAACACCGACACTGTAGCGATGCTACGCGAGCACTGTCACAACCCCAGCACACTTACTGAAACGCTAATGGCCGGTAAACCCGCACCAGAAGAACAACAAACAACCCCTGAGTTGCATTTCGCCGAGGTGGAGTCGACCGCTGACAACCCCTTTGCAATTACCCCTTATGACCGCAACTATATTTTGCCGTTCAGCTATAACAACACGCCTAACGTGGAGCCCTTTCAAGACCTGCACCCCAATGCAGATATGAATAAGGCCGAGGTCAAGTTTCAAATCAGTCTTCAGGCACGCATCCTTGAGGGCATTTTCTCCGATGATTTGGACTTATGGGGAGCTTATACCCAGCAGTCCTGGTGGCAGTTCTATAATGTTGATGAGTCATCGCCATTTCGTGAGACCAACTACCAACCCGAATTAATTTTCCGCTTGAAACAAAATAATGACATTTTAGGCTTTAACAATCGATACATAAATTTTGGCTATATTCATCAATCTAATGGCCAAGGCGGCTCCTTATCTCGCAGCTGGAATCGCTTATTTGCCAGTGCCGAACTTGACCGAGGCAACTTTGCCATTGTCGGCCGCACTTGGTGGCGGATACCTGAAAACGAGGAGAATGACGACAACCCCGATATCAACGAGTATTTAGGGTATGGCGATGTTCGCGCCGCCTATAAGTGGCAAGAGCAGGAATTCGGCATCACCCTGCGCAACAATCTGAGTAGCGACAACAAGGGCGCGGTGCAGCTTGACTGGACCTTTCCTCTGAGCTCTCGATTTAAGGGGTATGTTCAGTATTTTAATGGTTATGGCGAGAGTTTGATCGACTATAACCACAGCTCCAATCGCATTGGTGTCGGTATTGTGCTGACGGACTGGCTATAGGGTCAGGATAGAGACTTTAGACATCGATGTGGTAAAAAACGTTATAGATAATACTGGGCTTTAGATAAGTAAGAGTGCGGCCTTAGCAACAATATCCGCACTCTTGCCCTGCATATGCCACCACCAGAGCAGCGACATCATCTTTTGGAACGTGACGATAAAATAAGAAGCCTGTGCAACTGCAAGATTATTTTATTGTAACAAGAGCTATTGAGCAGGTACGACTACGACTGGCGCAGGTACTACTGCAACCGGCGCTCCTACGGGTGCCGCAACGACAACATAGCCACCAGCTGGAACAGGCTGATAGTAAACCCCGCTTGCATATATATAGCTGGTTCCGCTAACGACAACCGTAGTGTGTTGAGGCGGCGGAGTCGCAATAGCAGTGCCAATAGCCAGGCCCGCAACGAGGCCAATGCCAAGCCCGACGCCACCATTGTGGTGATTATCATTATGGACGTTTACATTTACATTGGTATTGTGGTTATTGTGGTTATTGTTGTTGTTTACATTCACATTAACATTTGTATTCTTGTCATGATGTTTGTCATGATGCTTGTCATTTTGATGTGCAAAAGCGGGATTTAATATCGCGCTTGCCAATACTAGTGCTACTATTTTCCTAGAATCGAACATTCTCATCATTGAGCGTCTCATAAGATATCCTTAATTTGTAGTTATGTATTACTGCTATCATTGATTGTCGGCCTCCCCTTCCACGATTAATGAAAATTGACGCTAACTGCCTAGAAACGATAGTTAAGATGGTACTTTAAGGGGGTCAACGAAACAAGCTGTCGTTTCATTTTACTTGGGCACAGCCTTGCTTAAATAAACGGGGCATTCTCAGCCAAACTGTTGATTGCAGACTCAGCCAGCAAGCGATTGTCCAAGCACGTTGTCCTACTGCGAGTCAATGAGTTCAAGCCGCAGGCAAGGCCGCTACCTCAGGACAACAATCCCCCTTGCAGCAACTGTTCTTCAATCCATTGGTGTCCATAAAATTAGCGTTTTACCTGACTTAAACATCGTAGTCAGGTTTACGTAAAAATAGACGAAGCGGTTTAAACACATCGCTAACAATGATTTATCAAATTGCTTATCGAAATCCTATTTGCGGCTGAATTTTACTGCGCATGACATAAAGCGCTTGATAAGCAAACTTGCAGAAAACAATGAACCACATAAACCTGATTGGCAGGCGTGATATTTGAGCCGTCACAAAACAACAAACTCGAGCTTAGTCGAGTTTGTTGTTAAATTGTAGGTGCGAGCCTAGCGATGGCCTCGACCGCCCCCACCGCCACGCCTAGCAACTCGCTGATTACCGCCCATGCCGCGAGCACGGGACACGCGATTCATTTGTTGGTGATCAAAGTTAGCACCTTGCTTGGGCTGGAAGTTTGACTTGGTCTGTGACAAGTTTTGTTGATGTTGCTGTAATTGTTGCTTGTCGGTATTGGGCATGTCCTTCCATTGGTTATCCGTACGCTGTTGCCATTGATCATTATTCTGACGCACTACGTTACCGTTATTGTCGGCAAAGACGTCATTACGGCGCTGCGTGTTGCTGCGAGCTTCTTGCTGTTGATGCTGGCGGGCACTTGGTTCGGCATTGCGATGACGATTTTCTGGGCTCTTATACAGGTTGTTATGATTCGAGCGGCCAACATTATCGTGGTTGCCAACACTAACACTGTTACCGATATTGATATCGCCATTCACATTAATATTGGTATTGTGATGATAGCCACCACCGTACCATCCGCCACCACAACAGCGATAGCCACCACCGCCCCATGTGACGCCTACACTGAAGTACGGACTGCCCCAGCTAACACCGAAGTTCCAGCCAGTTCTAGGGTTGTAACCAACATGTAATCCCCAGGTTGGTGGGCGCGGGTAGTAGTAGACGCCCCAATAGGGCGGGTAATACCAGCCAGTGCCGTAAATGGGAACACCGTAATACGGGTAAGACCACATATAACCGGGTGTATAACCGACATATACCACTTCAGGTGTTGAGTCGTATATGGTCACAAAGGTGGTGTTATACATCGGTGAGCTGGGAGGGATCTCGGCGATCTTATTGGCGGGGATCTTGTCTGCAATGACCCAGGGGCCAGTTGGTATAGGTGCGGTAAACCAGACGGCGTTATCGACAGCATAATAGATGTTATCGATTAACAGCACTTGGGCGCTGGTGTTTACCGCATACGAGACCTCGGAGCCTTTGATTTGTTCGAATTTGGGGCTGCCATCATAGCTTACCGTTAGTGTTGCTTCACTGCGTTTGATGGCCGCTGTTTGCGGAATTTGAGTGTCTATCACGGCATGATTGGCTTCATCCGTGCCAGCTATGGAGGTGCGAATGCCAGCGATGTCGGAGCCAGGCGGGACATTTTGAAAGCTGGCAGGCAGTTCGTCAGCACGAACAAATACCCATTTACTGCTCAGGTCTTTTGCTCGATACCAGCGGCCCGATAACAGCAGGTACATGTTGCCGCTACTAATATCACGTAACCAAGGCGTTTCAGTATTTTTCACATAGAGCAATTGTCCGCCGCTGAGACTGATCCAATTTGGCTCTCCGTCAGAAACTACCAGTTCGGTGGGCTTGCTAGCAGTGACGATGACGGGAACTTTTATCGGCACAGAGTCTTTTGTTTTTGGCATCAGCGCCACTAAATCAGTGGGGACTTTCTGTGTTTGCGTCCACGGACCCAATGCATCGCTGGCGCTATACCAAGTACTTCCGCTGAACAGGTAGAATGTGTTGTTTTTGCCGTCTTTAGCTACCGCCAGAGGGGTGTTGATGGCGCGCTCATAAGGGGAGTTTTCAATGGCTTTAAAGGCGGGTTTGCCATCAAACATCAATAAAACGGCAAGTTTTTCGCTAAAGACAATCGCTGGCGCATCATTCTTGATGCCTTCAAGGCTCTTTTTGACTTTTTGCGAGGTTGTCAAGCTGGCGGTTAGCTTGGACAAGGTGACATTAAAGCTGGAGTTTTCCAGTGTATCTTCCACCGCCTTGCTAAAGCGCTGCTCGCCGGCGTCCTTGGAATCAGGCCAGCCAACTTTGCTGACTTTAATATTAGTAATGATGGCACTATCGTTGCTGCGTTCGGTTTCTATATCGGCAGTGAACCAGAATACACCGTAAACAGGATCTTTTGTATTTTTCAACTCCATCGACATGGCCGCACGCCCTGTCAGGGTTTTACCCTGCAAACCTTCTGGCTGTGGTTGATAGACGACAATAGTGCCCTCGTCAATCTTGAGTTCCTGTGGCCATTCCGTGGTGTTATTTTCAGCATTAGCCCAGGCCATCGAATGCCAAGCAAATAATGCCACACTTAGTAATAGCAGTTTCCGCAGCCAGCGCAGCAGTCTGTCTGGTGAATTCATATATATATCCTTATACGTAATAAGTTATAGTGTGGAAAATCGGTAGTCTATTTGTTAGTAGGTGAATAAAACTATATCCAATCAATAGCATACCGAGTATATGGCAAGTTATCAACGCATTACTTATCTATAAAACCAACAGAACAAGTCAAAGCTGATTATCTATAAAACGGGACGTTTTAAGTGGGAAATGATGGATTTCAGACAAGGCTAGCCGACCCATTTTATGGTTCAGTTAGTTGGAATAAGGAGTGATGGAAAGTATCAGCTAACTTGTAAGTACTTACAGCATTGAGAAAAATGTCGTCGTCGCTTCTCTAAGTGTTCACAGTAGTTTGTTAGTTCTTGCAAGGTGTCTACACAGGGCCATGACCATTCTGGGTGTCTCAGTTGTTTCATTAACTGTTTTTTTTAGTTAGTCATCATCCGGATTCATTGCCTCTTTTATTTCATCACTGCCGAACCCTTTACGGGATAAGTATGCATACGCTTTCGACTTTTCTTTATAGTCCGATAAGTCATAGCGCTTCTTAGCCAGCTCATTTTTACAGCTTTGATAAAAATCGACATCATCTGTTAGCGTTAATTGGTACAAGGTATTTTCAAAGTCGCTCACATCAATCAGTCGCTGTTTTAGTTCCTGCAGGATGAGGGTTTCGCCTTTGCCTTTGTTAAATAGTTTGATTATTTCAGTGGTTAAGTCGACTTTATCTGCTTTTACGGCTAATTTACTGCGCAGTGTTTCACGTTCTGGATGTTGTGATAATGCGTGATCAATTTCACCACGAGAAAACCCTTTTGTGGTCATCTGGGCATAGACTTTTTCTTTGTTGGTGCCATAAAAGTTATCAAATCTGCTTAGCAGCCTAGAGGTAGCCATCGCAAAGGCATCGACTTTTTGCTCGTCCATCACTTGCTCTATAGCGGTATCAATTTCTGTAGCGGGTACGCCGCGCAGTTGTAACTTACGTCTTATCGCGCCTGTACCGAGATCATTACGAAAGGCCACCTCGCAATAGCGTACAGCAAAGTCATAGTCATTTTTTAAATAACCGTTCTCGATGAGTTTGGCGAGTACGATATCGATCCATTCTTGGTTTTCGGTTTTACGCTCAAGCTTGGTGCGAATTTCATTAATGGTAAAATCTTGCTGGCCAAGGTGCCAATAGGCACTATTAAAAACGTTATCGATGGTTTTGGCTTGACGTAGTGGTGGGCGCTGCATAACAAATTGATCTTAAGTTAAAAAGTAACCAAAAGCAGTGTAGCAGATCCCCGCGTTGTTGAGTACGCGCTAGACCTCTTTGTGTCAGTACCGTTGTGCTTGAAGAACAACCAAAACACCCATCCTTATAATCAAGGAATATGGCAATTCCCGGTCGCTCCCCGTTAGCACTAATGCTTGAAACCCTCCTGTAAAATGGAGGTAATAAAAAGCCCATCAATTGACGGGCTTGTTATCTGTGTAGATAAAGCAAATTACACTTATTCTACGAAGCTAAAACTTAAGCTACTTCGATGCTTTACGGGCTTGATGCAGTTTCTTGTAACTTTCAATCAGCCTTAGATGTGGCTCTATGCCCTCAAGTTTCATACTGGTTTGAGTCAGCCCGAAGAACTTCACCTCACCGGTCACTGAGCCAACCACGTTATCCATGGTGTCTTTACCAAACATTCTCTCGAAATTATGAATAAAGTGCTCAAGTGCTAACTCTTCATCTAAGGTGACTTCTAACACCGCATTAACTGCTTGATAGAACAAACCACGTTCAACCGTATTGTCATTGTACTGCAGGAATTCACCCACCAGCTCAGCGGCGTTTTCAAGCTCGCCCAAGGCCAAATATATAAGGATCTTAAGCTCAATAATGGTTAACTGACCCCATGGGGTGTTTTCATCAAATACAATACCAATCAATGTTGGAATGTCAGTTTGGTTATCTAATTGGCTCTCTTCCAGACGCTCTACCAAACCAGCTAGCTCGTCATCAGTTAGCGAATGAAGATTTAAGATATCTTCACGATAATCGAGCGATTTATTGGTGTTATCCCAAATCAGATCTTCAACCGGGTACACTTCTGAGTAATCAGGCACCAGAATACGGCACACTGAGGCACCTAGCTGATCAAATTCGGCAATGTAAGCCTCTTTGCCAATATCCGCTAATATGCCGAATAAGCTCTCTGACTCTTCTGCGTTAGTGCCGGAGAAATCCCATTCACAAAACTCATAGTCATGATTACTACTAAAGAAGCGCCAAGAGATAACACCGGTAGAATCGATAAAGTGTTCGACAAAGTTTTCCGGCTCAGTCACCGTCATGCTGTCAAAAGTGGGTTTAGGTACGTCGTTTAAGCCTTCAAAGCTGCGACCTTGCAATAGCTCAGTCAGGCTGCGCTCTAATGCCACTTCAAAGCTTGGGTGCGCACCAAAAGAAGCAAATACCCCACCCGTTCTTGGGTTCATCAGCGTGACACACATGACCGGGAATTGACCACCAAGCGAGGCGTCTTTAACGACAACAGGGAAACCCTGTGCTTCCAGGCCTTGAATACCAGCCAAGATACTCGGGTACTTTTCTAACACTTGCATAGGTACATCTGGCAAGACAATTTCTTGTTCAATAATTTGTCTTTTAACCGCGCGCTCAAAAATTTCTGATAAACACTGCACCTCGGCTTCTTGCAGGTTGTTACCCGCGCTCATGCCGTTACTTAAAAATAAGTTTTCGATTAAGTTAGACGGAAAATGCACCGTTTCACCATCAGAATGGCGAACATACGGAATGGTACAGATACCACGTTCAACCATGCCTGAATTGGTATCGATAAGATTAGAACCCGCCAATTCACCATCTGGGTTATAAATGTCTAAACAATACTCATCTAACATCACCGTCGGCAATGCATCGTCGTCTTCGAGCGGAAACCACTTTTCATTGGGATAATGAACAAACTCACTGTTGGCAATCTCTTCACCGAAAAATTGATCGTTATAGAAAAAGTTGCAGTTTAAGCGTTCGATAAACTCACCGAGTGCCGAGCAAAGCGCACTTTCTTTAGTGGCACCTTTACCGTTGGTAAAACATGAAGGTGATGCTGCGTCACGAATATGTAGCGACCACACATTAGGGACAATGTTGCGCCACGAAGATATCTCTATCTTCATACCGAGATCGGCTAACATGCTCGTCATGTTCGAAATGGTTTGCTCAAGCGGCAGATCTTTACCCAAAATGTAGGTGCTAGCATCGCCATCGGGTTGCCCCATCAGCATGGCATTCGCATCTGATTCGAGGGTTTCAACCGTTTCTATCTTAAATTCAGGGCCTGTCTGTACCACCTTTTTAACGGTGCAGCGGTCTATCGAACGTAAAATACCGACTCTATCTTTCTCTGAAATATCATCAGGCAGTTCTACCTGAATTTGGAAAATTTGGTTATAGCGATCTTCTGGGTCAACAATGTTGTTTTGCGACAGTCTGATGTTTTCCGTTGGAATATCACGCGCCTTACAGTACACCTTTACAAAGTAGGCCGCACAAAGCGCTGATGATGCTAAGAAATAATCAAAAGGGCTGGGGGCTGAGCCATCGCCTTTGTAGCGAATGGGCTGATCTGCGGTGACGGTAAAATCATCAAACTTTGCTTCAAGTCTGAGATTGTCGAGAAAATTAACTTTGATTTCCATTGAATAGTGTCCAGAGTCGTGCGCTGTAAATCGGCAGTTGTACCTTAATAAAGCGAATTATCGGTGTTTTTTAGGCAATAGTCTTGGGTTAATTTCGTAAATGGTTAATAAAGGCCGTTTAGCGCGTTAACAATGTGGGCTTGGTTATCAGGCTTCAATAAGCTATTAATTCAAAATATCCCTCTCCCCGAATTGATGGTGTAAGCACTCCCGCTTTCTGAAACATCCAATTCGAACCTTCACCTACAATCTCCAATTCAAAAACTTGCCCACTAACAATGAGTGGCTCATCGACTCCAGTTAGATTTTCACTGGCAACATTGTATTACCTATACATATAGCGAACACCTTTCACTGCCCCTCCAAAAAATAATTCGCGCTCGATTTTCATTCAATCTGGGTTCAGGTCTATGGCTAACAATAAACATACCTCGAAAGCAGGCTCCCGTAAAAATCTCATGACAGGAAGCAAAAGAGGGACATTTTAGTTACGGTTTAAGGTATCAAAAACAGCTGGGTTTTCGTTAAGCAGCCAGGAATAACGACACAGCATCACAATGAAATATCTAGACTCCCTAGCTACCGCATAAATGGGAAAAAACTCCCCATAAACTAATTAACGTGCCCTCAGTGCACAACGGTCTTCAAATTTAACACACTCAAGCTGTACAAAAAACGTACAGATGATATAATCCTGTTAAATTTCGTCGAGTCGTCAATTCAAATTCCTATAATACTAATTTGAATATTTTTTCTCCCAGATCTAAATACTTCAAAGCATACCGACGCTTTTTTACTGTTAAAACAATCGTTTCATAAGGGTTTGAAACACAAAGCTGCCTAGTTTTATGGCGCATTTATGCCTTAATTTAAGTATTGAAAGTGTAGTTCTGAGTTGCGCTTCATACCTAATACTTTGGCTTAACACGTCAAGTTTTTATAAGAGGAAGTATATGAGTCGTATCCAACCTAATGATGTTTTTAGTTCACTTATCCCATTGTTGCCCAATGAGGTAACGCAAGAGCAGAAATACTCGCCTGTCAGCATCAAGTTGCAAGCCTGTAAGCTTTACACTCTATGGTTAACCTTATTTTGCGCGCTATTTACTCAGAGCAATCAAGCCGAGGCTGATGATTCGCTGCAGCATTTGGCGGCAGTAGATTCTCAGGCTTATTCTGTGAGCGATTATTCCGAAGTTTATGCTTCCTCTACCACTCACAGCGAGCCGACACTCTTTGCTCATCACACAGAAATAGACATTAGCCTCTATGTGAATTCATTGATTAATGGCTCTTTCTTTAGCGAATCAGCATTCCACAACTCTTTAGCCAATAGCTTTTTATTTAATGACTCCGCGTTTACTGGCAGTGAACAAGGTTCAGACTGGAAAGTGGCATTTGAAGGGCTCGAACTTGGGGGATCGCAATCGTCATTGATGGCTAACGCTTTCTTTGGCAAGGAGGCCAGCTACATCAATCGCTTAATCGATGAATCTTATCAATATCTTGGATGGGGCACTAAGGTCGGCAAAAGAATAGTACTGTCACCTAATTTGACGACGCTTATTCATGCCGGTGCATTTAACTGGGAACAGTCACGCTCTAAACTAGCCTCTGTAGATTCGGGCCAGCAAAGCGGTATATCCCCCTATGGTGGGATAGAGCTCAATTATCAAGTCACTAGATCTTCGGAAGTGCTACTCAAATGGACCCACTTTGATCTGAATGAAACCCAGCTAGACCAGTTTGGCATTTACTTTACCCATAGATTCTAACTACGGTTTTTTAGCTGAATTTTAGGTATGACTTCTAAGCTGTGGGCTGCAGCACTGCTTATAAATACAATTTTAGCCCTCATCTGATATTTAGTTTTTCTGCCCATTTAAAGGGGGATGTTAGAGTAAACTCAGGCGATATACTCATCGAACAAATGACTGTTGCCCTCAATCGCCAGATCCGAGCCGTTATGATCCCGCCCCACTGCTCACTAGGTAGAGCCCTTTTCATCCCCGATCTGATATGCCTCTGAACACAGGTAAAATCAGAAGCATCATGTGTAGCAGCCATTTGGGTCCGGATGGGATTGAGATCTAAATAAGCCATACACGCATGTACTGCAGTTTTATCAAGTAAGGCTAGCCTAATTGAGCCCCCTCATAAACCAGCAAATATCCAGCATGGTTGTCCTCATGAGATATTTGAGCCTCATATGGACAACACAGATGGCACACTTGAGTGATACTTGCTTCTTCCCTCCTTAAGCGCAAACGAATATGCCTTTTACGAGAATGTGTTTTGACATAATGGAGATAATAATCTGCTCAGTTTTCGTTACGATAAGTACTGAAATGCTCCTTAATTAGTCTACCCGAGACCAATTTGTGATCACCTTGAGTCGCAATAAAACTCATTGTATTCATGACCTATGTAATGCTCGCAATGGCATGGGCTTCAGGATCAATAATGAGTCCTCAAATAATGAACACATTTAACACCGAAGGGTTAACTATGATGGCAATGGCAACGACATGATTGCCATTGCAAAGTTTTTGGGCAATATAGTCGCTGCATGATTTTTAACTAAGCTGGGCGCTAAGAAAGCATTTGCCGTTTCATCGCTTCTCATCATGGGTGGTGCAGGTTGGCATAGTAAGGAGCTTGATAATGAGTTTAATAATCTAACGATGATCAAACTCCCTCCTTACTCACCAGAACTCAACGCTATTGAATAAGTTTGAGGCTGGATGAGACAGCGTCACTTAGCCAATAGGTGTTTTACCAATTATGAGGATATTGTCGAGCAATGCTCACAAGCTTGGAATAGTTTTGTTAGTGACATTGATACGGTAAATCATCTGTGCAATCGTTCATGGATAGATCTGACCAGATGATTATACCGATTGGTATTATCATTCGATATATTGAGTAGCCGATAAGAGTGTTAAACACAGGCTATGCAACATTTTAAGAGGGAACCAATATCTGTGTCTTAGGAGGGTTATTACTAAGAGTTGAGATGAGATAAGTGGAGACCTGAAAGGGACGAAATGTTCACTTCATCCCTTTGGCTAACGCTACAGGCCTGACTTTAGAGGCTAATGTTAAAGACCTAATGTTAAGCGCCTATCTTTTAAAGCCTAAGTTAAAGACCTAGTTTGTCGGCAACATAGTCGGCGTCTTTATCACCCCGGCCAGACAGGTTAACTAAAATTTGCTTATCTTTTGGCAGTTTGGCAGCTTCGCGCATCGCCCAAGCCACGGCGTGGGCACTCTCCAAAGCCGGGATAATCCCCTCGACCCGCGATAGTGTCATAAAGGCGTCTAAGCACTCCTCATCGGTGACTGAATCATACTCAGCACGTTCAATATCTTTGAGATAACAGTGCTGGGGGCCGACTCCCGGGTAATCTAAGCCTGAGGCAATGGAGTGAACTGGTAATGGCTCACCCGCTTCATCTTGCAGTAGATAGCATTTAAAGCCATGAATGGCGCCCGGCGTGCCCAAAGTGAGAGTGGCAGAATGCTCTGTGGTATCCAGCCCTTTACCGGCGGGTTCGACGCCGACAATTGTCACCTCACTATCATCCAGAAATGCAGTGAACAGGCCGATGGCATTCGAGCCGCCACCCACACAGGCCGTGATGATATCGGGAAGTTTATTGAATTTCTGTTGGAACTGCTCTCTTGCTTCACGACCGATAATGCTTTGGAAGTCGCGTACCATTTTAGGGAAAGGATGTGGGCCAACCACAGAGCCAATGGCATAGAGGTAATCTTTCGGGTTCTTCAGGTATTCCACAAAGGCGCTATCGACTGCATCTTTTAAGGTGGCTGTACCTTGGGTGACAGGTACCAGCTTACAGCCTAAGATTTTCATCTTAGTGACATTAGGATGCTCTTTCTCTATGTCGACCTGCCCCATATGAATTTCACAAGGGATCCCCACCAAGGCGCAGGCAGTAGCGAGTGCGACACCATGTTGACCCGCACCCGTTTCGGCAATCACCTTTTTCTTGTTCATGTATTTGGCGAGCAACGCCTCACCCAGACAGTGATTGATCTTATGAGCCCCGGTGTGGTTAAGGTCTTCACGCTTGAGATAGATCTGTGCGCCTCCGAGTTTATCGCTGAGGCGTTTGGCATGATAGATGGGGCTTGGACGACCGACATAGTCCTGGAACAGCTGCATCAGCTCATCCTGAAAGCCTTGAGTCTGTCGAATCTCTTCGTAGGCTTGATTAATCTCATCCATTGCACTTTTTAGCTCAGGCGGAATAATCTGACCACCATACTCACCAAAGAAACCTTGATTGTCAGGCATGGGGGCGAATTCGAACTTGCTCATAGGACCTCTCTATACTTCTGAATTTATTACTACTTTGACATTAATTGGGTTCGTTTTTGATACACCCGATCAATATATAACAGAGTCATAGTTATACCAATAGCAATTGGTATAACTATGAAGTAGACGGATTCAGCACTGGCTAAATGAACAGAGGCCCAAAACATATTTCATGGACTGTGTCTGTCGACTTTGTATGCGGCAGCTTGTTTTCCCCTGGCCTTTTGACTTTTAATTGATTTAAGAGGTGAAGGAATTATCACGTTAAGTAACAATAAAAGTACGACTCTCAAACGCACCGACTAACGACCAACAATCCAGATCGAAAATGCAATTAGGCTTCATTCGAGGAGTAGCAATACCTCCCAATACAAATGAACCATTACAAGAAAGTGTGATCAGTCTTCATTCGAAGGCTGACACAATGATTATGGC
>SDWK01000383.1 GCA_004195335.1 Shewanella sp. | reverse complement strand
ATTTTTCGACTAATTCCTTGGGGTTCATTGTTACTCCCTTCATTTTACTTAGTTGAATTCGTCCTTTTTTTGAATATCAATCCGCTTCATTGAAAAAAGTGATATCAGCATATCCAGCTTAAATATTACCGGAGTGCTTTACTCCTGGGGACTTGTGGAGCACGCCCAATAACTCCTCATGATTCTAACGCTTCTCTTTGAAGCGCTCGCAAATAAAGAGCTAGCGACTCCTCCATAGCAGAAAATTCCAGATTGGATTTCTTTGCTGTGCATTGGAGCGCCAATGCGAAGCCATGTATATAATCGACGAGTAAATCCAAAGCGGAACACTTCGGTCTGGTGCGGTTGCTCATCTCGAATGTTGATAGTTTTGAGACCTTTTGGTGGTCCGGTCGGTTTTTTCTCTCAATGTAGGAGTTTTGAGAATGTCAGGGTTTGTAAACTATGGCAGGCTTCCCGCTTGAACATTTATAGCTCAAATTGTCGGGCAAAATAGATCACCAGCATGCCGACGAGCATGGCCGCCAACGTATTTCGCGAACGCAGCACGACCACAGCAGTCAAAATAGTAGCCAATACTCCCCACAGACCTTCGGTGACTATGGCCGGGATCACCAATGAAAACAGCAGTGCTCCGGGAAGTGCGTCCATTCCCTGTCTAAATCGCCCTGCTCGGGGAAAGTGTGTCGCTAACAACAGGCCTCCGAGCCTTAACGAATAGGTTACAATGGCGGCGAGTCCCACAGCCAGTAAAACCTGATTCTCAATGACTGGAAACATGGTCGGCCTCCTTGGTGTCTGACGCTTCGGCCGGTCTCAACATCGCCGCGATTGCTCCGCCAAGTCCACCGATTACGATATACCACTTACCGGGCAGATAGTGATGCGCCAGCAGTGCAAGCCCTCCTGCGACAATCCAGGGGAGGATGTCTTTTTTCCCCTGCCACAAACCAACAGCCAGAGCGGTAAAAACTGCGGTGAAAGCAAAGTCGAGGGCGTAATCCTCAGGTCGGGTGATAAATCCACCCCCAAGGAGACCTATCAGGGTGCCGCTACTCCAGGACAGGTAGAGAAAGATGCCGCCGCCAAGAAGAAACCAACTGCTGATTTTTCTTTTGCGCTGTTCGGCGATAGTCACCGCCCAGTTCTCATCCGCTACCAAGTGCATCATATACATTTTGTGCAGCAGACTTCGGCCAACAAAAAGCTTTTCCAAGGACGCACCAATCAGTAGGTAGCGCAGATTGATGACCAGTACGGCCAGGGCCATTTCGATAACCGGTAGTTGTCCTGTCCACATGTCGACCATGACAAACTGCGCCGCACCGGCAAATACCGCCGAGTTCATATAGACCATGTCGAGCCAACTCAAGTCCTTCTGCGCGGCGAGTACCCCCAACACGCTACCGTAAGCCATGGCGCTGGCCGCTACGGGTAGGTTGGCTTTTGCTCCTGCAATTAATTCAGACTTCACGTGTTGCTCCCAGACACAAAAACAGCCAGCTCGAACTCTCGGAGGTCTTTCCCGTTTGCTTAAATTTTGGTTCCAAGGTGATGTTTAGCCTCGTGACCATGTGCGAATTTTTTCTATTTCAGCGGCATCGATATTTAACGATTCAAGAAACTCCTGGTGCCCCCCCGGTTCCAGCTTTTCAAATCGTTTGTGCCAGTTTTCCATATCCTGGTCTGAAAGGCCTGCAGTTCTCATGATTTCTGTCCAGCGCTCTTTGGTCATTGATGTTTCTTGCAACAAGCCTGGTTTCTTTAACAGTTTCATGATGGAATCTTGTTGTTGACGAAGTTTCTGAATTTCCTTCTCAAGTACCGTGAACTGATCTCGCAAAATATGTTCTTGTACCGCTTCGTCTTCCCGTTCCAGGAGGTCGGTGAGTTGTGTGACCGGTAGCCCAAAAGAGCGGTAGGCCCTGATGGCTTCCAGTCTTTCAACCTCCTTATCTCCATACTGGCGATATCCATTCTCTGATCGGGACGCAGGCTCCAATAGTCCAACTCGCTCATAGTAGAGGACGGTCGTTCGGGAAACACCGACGCGTTTAGCCAATTGTGTTACAGATAGCATTTTGGACCTCATTCAACTCAGTTTAAAGTGACCGTGGCCCCTGTTCCAGCCATGATAACTCCAGCAGTGCGGCGTAGAAGTACGCCAGAATGCTTGCCGGTCAGCCGTCCTGTGGCGACGGCAAGGTAGATATATATTGCCATGATGGCCATCAGCACACTGATATCCAACACACTCACGAGGGCATAATCCCGAAGGCTAAACCGGGTGAGATCTATGAAGTTCGGTAGGAAAACGCAGTAAAAGGTGATAGCTTTGGGGTTTGCCAAGGTAATGAGCAGACCAGCCAAAAAATTCCCTCGCGGATCAGCTTTTTTTACTCCGAATGTAAAGCTTCCACTGGAACGCCAAAGTTGAATGCCTAGATAAACCAGATAGATACCTGCAATGACTTTTATGACGAAAAACGTTTCTCCCATCACCTGAGCCACAAGTCCCATACCGAACATGGCACAAGAGAGGTAGATAAAATCCCCGACAATTATGCCATATACCGTAAACCATCCTTGCTTTGCCCCTTTCACCATAGCTTCACTGACGACAGCAATAACGCCAGGACCAGGTATCGCCACAACAATTGCAAACGCAAAGATAAAAGCGATAGAAGATTCAAAAGTCATTTAAAAGCTCCCTTGTTTTCTTCAAGATCTCTCGGCGAGAGGGGTTTGACGAACCTTCTTAGCAAGCTTCACCAGTATCTGCGGCAAGAATACGCTCACTATGATGATAGATGCCCCGCTGAGTGACATCATGTCTGGAACCTCTGCGAAGATCCAATAGCCCAGTACCAATGAATAGATCATTTTTATATATTCGACATTTGCCACTACGTTAGCTTCACCGAATTTATATGCGGTGACTGCAAGCCATTGTCCCACAGAGGACAACCCCCCAACCAACAGGAGCAAACCGAAGTCAAACAGAGTCGGCCATTGCCAGTGATATATGCTTGGGACCAGTGCCAGCAGGCCAACGAATACGGCCTGATAAGCAAGCAGATTTATGGTTGGCTCAGCACGAGCCACCTTTCTGACACAAAACACGGCAACCGCTGCCGCCATTGCGGCTCCCAGACCTGTCAGCGTGTAAGTAATGGACAGATTGTCCAAAGAAGGCTGAACCACCAGCATGACGCCTGCAAACCCCACTAGCAGTGTGAATTGCCGTGATTTGCCCACCGTTTCCGACAGAAAAATACTTGAAAGAAGAGCAACAAATAACACTTTGGTAAAGCCGAGTGCTGTTGCCTCAGCTAAAGGCATATTGCTGACTGTAATGAACCCCAACAGCAAAGCTAGAAATGCACTGATAATCCGCAAGATATGCAACTTTATCAGGCGCGGCCTCAGAATGACTTCCATGTTTTTGCTTATTGCTGGGATTAACACCACAACAAATATGAGCTGCCGAAAGAAGAGTATTTGAAACACATCTATTCTTTCACTCAGAATCCGCACAAGGACGCCTACACTAATGAATAGCGCGTTGGATACAAGGGCCAACAGTATCCCTCTGAACGTTTCAGGCAAAGCACTGATTTTACATAGCGATGGAACAGTCATTATCAACTCCGGGATCAGTGTGGTACGGTTCCCACCTGAGCGCGACACTGTCCATCATGCTCAGGGATGATAATCCTAAACCCTACACCTGCAGACAGGTCAACATGTTTTTCAGAAGAGCAACTGACAACCTGATACCTAGTTCCAGGTGATGCCTATCAATAATCAGGATTACACTTTTGGAAATAGATTTCTGATGGGGCAACTGATGTTCAAAACTAGAAAGTTTTGACCGAGGCAAGCGTCTTGGATTTTGTGTCACATTGTTTTCAGAGCCAAAAATCTGTGCGGATCTAACATTACTGAATACCCTGACAAATAGGAAAGGCCAGCCCGATAATTCGAGCTGGCCTTTTCAGTGTCTGATAGATGGTGATTTATGGGAACGTTTTTTTCTGACGGATTGCCATCAGGTAAGCAATTTGGTTCCCCCAGCAAAGCTGGGGGATTACTCAATTGTATGTAAGAGACTATAAAATCATTCCACCGATGATAAATGCGAAGGTAACGGAAAGTGCGATAGTAACGACCCCGGGAATGATAAACGGATGGTTGAATACATATTTTCCGATTCTGGTAGAACCGGTATCGTCCATCTCCACCGCGGCAATTAGTGTTGGGTAGGTTGGGAGGATAAAAAGCGCACTGACTGCCGCAAATGAAGCAACGATGGTGAGAGGGGCAACACCCAATAGGATTGCCGTTGGAATCAGCGCCTTAGTCGTTGCTGCTTGCGAGTAGAGTAAGGTACTGGCAAAGAAAAGCACAACTGCTAACATCCAGGGATAAACGTTAAGAAGGTCGCCGGCGAATAATTTTATTTCTTCAATGTGGTTTGATACAAAGGTATCCCCCAGCCAAGCAACACCAAGTACGCAGATACAGGCACTCATACCGGACTTGAAAGTCGAAGTGTTTAGAACTTTTGCGGATTCAATTTTACAGAAGAAGGTGATAAAGGTCGCTGCTGCAAGCATGAAGAGCATGATCGCTTCGTTGCGTGGAACTATCGGGCTGGTAATGATGCCGACCTTATTGCTGATGAGTGTTGCATAGGTGACAACGATAAGGATTGCCGAAAGGAAGATAGTCACCGAGAGCTTGGCGCCATTTTTGACTTCAAGTTTGGTTTCTCCCCTCATCTTAATCAGACCTTTAGCTAACCTGTCCTGGTAGACTTCGTCATCCTTAAGGTCTTTACCGATAAAGTTGGCAACAAAAGCCCCGACCATACAGGCAAGAAAAGAAGAAGGAATCGATATCGCAAGGAGCTCCAGATAACCGACCCCTTGTTTTTCCAAGACACCACTTAAAAAGACAACGGCGGCCGATATTGGTGAGGCGGTGATCGCAATTTGTGATGCAACAACCGCAATACTGAGTGGTCTAGAAGGGCGAATGCCTTGTTCTTTTGCCACTTCAGCGATAACCGGCAGGGTAGAGAACGCAGTATGCCCAGTCCCGGCCAGAAAAGTCATGACATAGGTAACGACTGGCGCCAGATAGGTAATGTGCTTTGGATTTTTACGCAAGATTTTCTCGGCAACACTGACCATGAAATCAAGGCCACCGGCCACTTGCATCGCCCCAATTGCTGCGATTACTGACATGATGATCAGGATGACATCGATAGGGATCGATCCTAATTTCAGTCCAAGCCCTAAGGTAAGAACGATAACACCTAATC
>SDWK01000939.1 GCA_004195335.1 Shewanella sp. | reverse complement strand
CGATAAGTTTAAGGTCTCCCGTGAAATGTTGGCCTATGTGGTGGACTCTACCGCTGCGCCCATTTGCGTGTTAGTGCCATTGTCGACCTGGGCCGTGTTCTTCGGTGGTTTACTGGTGGATAACGGCATTGCTGCCGAGGGGCAGGGCATAGCAGTCTATATGCAGGCGATCCCCTATATGCTTTACGCTTGGTTGGCAGTAGCTATGGTGCTCTTGGTCATCTTAGGGATAGTGCCAGCATTTGGGCCGATGAAGCGGGCTCAGTTAGCGGCGGCTCAAGGGGAGCCGGCATTGAAGCAGGTAGACTTAGATGATGTGCAGACCTCTGATGAATATGCGGTAAAAGCCTTGGAAGAGGAGTTTAAGCATGCCGATAATCAAGGTCAGTTGCATAACTTTTTTGTGCCTATATTTCTCTTGGTGGGCTTTACCGTCTATTTCGATATCGACGTATTAAAGGGCTTAATTGCGACCTTGGCGGTGACTCTACCCTATTACGGTCTGCAAAGATTGATGCCATTGTCAGAGATGATGGAACAGATGATCGACGGTTTTAAAAGCATGTTGCCAGCCATCGGGACTGTGATAGCGGCATTTATCTTTAAAGATGTGTGCGATAAGTTGTTGTTGCCTCAATTTGTGATTGGCAGCTTGAGTCCGTTTATGACCCCAGAGCTGTTACCGGCAGTGGTGTTTCTCACCATGTCGATATTGGCGTTTGCTACGGGATCGAGCTGGGGTATTTTTGCAGTATCTATCCCTATAGTGATGCCTTTGGCGCAGTCGGTGGATGCCAATATTCCTTTGGTGATTGGCGCCTTGTTGTCGGCTTCATCATTTGGTAGTCAGGCGTGTTTCTATTCCGACTCCACGGTGTTGGCGGCTCAAGGTTCTGGGTGTAACTTGGTGAGTCATGCAGTCACTCAGTTGCCTTATGCACTGATCACAGCTGCAGCGACATTTGTGGGCTTCTTGCTGCTGGCTTAATAAAGGACGGAGCGAGGGTCTAGGAATTAGGGTCTAGGAATTAGGTTCTAGGAACTCGCTCCTAGAACCTTTATTAGCTAATAGTAGTTAAACTATTTTCCCCAAATACTGTTATTTGAACTTGGTTTAGATGCCGGTGCATTCGAAGAGCTTTGACCCGATGGTCGACGTGAGCGACTATGGCTTGAGTTCTTGTCGTTAGGCTGATGACCGCGTGCAGCTTCGCCACTACGCTGACCATCTTTATGCTCTGTTCTGCCGCCTTGGCTCGTCTTCTCTTGAGTACTCTTGTTACCCGTTGAAGATCGAGAGTCATTGCGCGAGCGTGATTCGTTACTTGAACGGGTTGGTTTACTGCCATTACGGCCATTACCTTTGCCTTCAGCATTGCGAGGACCACGGTTTTGACCATGTGACTTGCCCGTCAAGTCTGTTTCAGGCACCCCATGAGTCGGGATGAAACCGGGTAATTCTTTACGTGGGATATTTTGCTTAATCAAACGCTCGATATCTTTAAGTAACTTGCCCTCTTCGCTGCTAACCAGAGACATCGCTTGTCCACTGGCGCCAGCACGACCGGTGCGGCCTATACGATGTACGTAATCTTCAGGGACATTAGGCAGGTCAAAATTAACCACGTTAGGCAGCTGATCGATATCTAAACCGCGAGCGGCAATATCGGTTGCGACGAGTACGCGCACTTCGCCACTCTTAAAGTTAGCGAGGGCTTTAGTACGAGCGCCTTGGCTCTTGTTGCCATGGATAGCAGCCGCTGTGATACCTTTGGCTTCTAAGTTTTTAGCGATACGGTTGGCGCCGTGTTTAGTACGGCTGAAGACCAATACTTGATCCCAGTTGTTCTCATTAACTAACGCGGTCAACACGGCAGTTTTCTGGCTCTGATCGACCGGGTAAACAAATTGCTCAACGGTATTGGCTGTTGCATTACGTGGCGTGACAGAGATCTCAACGGGATTGTTCACTAAGCCTTTAGCTAAGTTACGGATATCGTCAGAGAAGGTCGCGGAGAACATGAGGTTCTGGCGCTTAGCTGGTAATACCTTGAGAATTTTCTTGATGTCATGAATAAAGCCCATATCCAACATACGGTCGGCTTCATCGAGAATGAGGACTTCTAGTTGACTGAAGTTCAGAGCACGCTGATTGAATAGATCGAGCAGACGTCCCGGGGTCGCAACCAGAATATCTACGCCTTTACCTAATTTTGAGATTTGTGGACCGATGCCCACACCGCCGAAGATCACTGCAGAGCTCAGGGGTAAGAATTTACCATAAGTTTCTACGCTTTCTGCAACTTGCGCTGCTAACTCACGAGTTGGCGTTAATACAAGTGCACGAACTTGTTTAGCCTGTGCTCGCTTGCCTTTGCTTAAGATCTCTAATAGAGGCAGAGTGAAACCTGCTGTCTTACCTGTACCTGTCTGAGCTGCGGCCATTACATCCTTGCCTTCCAACACAGCGGGAATTGCCTGAGCTTGGATAGGTGAAGGTGTATCGTAACCTTTTTGGGCAACAGCTTTTAATATCGGGGCTGATAACCCCAGGGAGGTAAAACTCATAGATTGGTCTCTCGGTGCTTTGATAACAGCAGAATTCATGTAGCCAGTGACTCTGGCGGGCGTGCATCTTACAGGATGCGGGGTAAAAGAGCTAATTAATCAGCAAAAATGGAGGGGCTAGATTACTTTTGTGTGCGTTTTTCATTCGGAACCTAGATGAAATTATTGGGACCCCTTCATCGATTTAACTAAATCAATCCACTTTCAGTCGAAATCGAAGATTAAAGTTGCAAGGACCATTTTGTTTAAACTCTGTACGTGTTAATCTCCCGCTTTGAGCGCTTCAAAACTGGTTATCAGCGCGGTGGTACATTCGCCTCCGTCTCTTTATGTTATGAAACAAGCCATTGTCAGTTACTTTAAAGATGATGAAAATCACTGGGTTGCCGGGCTAGCATGCGGGCATCATCAGCATGTTAGGCATATGCCACCTTGGGTGGTGAGGCCTTGGGTGATAACAAAAGAGGGCAGAGCGGCTATGCTTGGATATACACTGAATTGTAAAATATGTGATATCGGTGCGCCGAAAGACATTTAGGTTGATGATTGGCGATATATTGCCAAGTCAAAAACTGCTCGAATATATACTTTTATCCCTGTGGCTCCATTGGTGAGTTTTGGGGTAAGGGAAGCTGGAAACAATTTTTACTTATCGCTTACCCATTTCGGTGTGCGATAAGACTTTATCTGTAGGAAATAAGCAACATGACACAAACTAAGAAATTCGATTGCCGCATAGTGCAAGACAACGATGTGTGGGCCGCTGAAATTACTCGTCGTATGACAGCGAGAAAGACGATCGTTTCGAAACGAAAAACAGGTTTTGCAACCGAAGCGGAAGCCACTGCTTGGGGGGAGAAAGAGCTAAAATCCTTCCTCGACAAGTTAGTTGAACGCAATGAGCGTAAAGCTAAGCAACGTGAAGTGCGTACCGAAGCGACTGCAGCTAAAGAGTTAGCGGCAGACGTATGGCGTGATGCTCGCGACGTCGCAGCCGGTAGCGACAGTAGCAAAGATTTCGATGAAGATAGTGATGACTATGCTTCAGATGAAGCGTCTAAGTAAGTACGCTTATTCGTTATAGTGTTCAAAGAACACTCTGATAAAGCACTGTCTGATTAAAGATAGTCTGAGTCAAAAAAATATGGCTGGTTGAGCAGATGCTCACCGGCCTTTTTTTTGCCTTTTTGAATAGTACGGCTTGTCTGGCTAGCTTTCTTTCTTGCCGTTAAAACTCTCCACCCTACAAAAGTAATCACAACCAGCATAACTGCCTACTAGTTTTAGTTCCCTCTTTTATTGATCTAGCTCAATTTTTGTGAATCCGTTAACACTTACGAGACTGGCGTTTTCTTCCTCTATCGATGCCTGCGATACTGTGTTCTATACCCAAACCACCTCAAGATGCAGGATTCAGCATGTCGAGAAGTGACAGAGTTCAAGGCATGAAATAGTAGGACTAGTTATTCTAATTCAATATTTCATAACGCAGAAAAATGTTGCTTCTCGCCTTGCCCTTCGGGAGTTCCCGTAGAATATCTGCACTGTGTTAGTGATATCAACAAGGGAATAACCATTCTCTCAATCACTGCCTTGTTCAGCTATCCTACGGGAGCTCTGAAACGAGCATTTTGAGGTAGCTTGGGTATATTTCTCAATTCCCAATGGCTTATCGAAAGCCCTGACTCGCTATCTTTCTGGAGAAGCATGGACAAATCGTTAGAAAAAGTGCTGACATCTTGGTTAAAGCAACAGAAACAAGCCTGTGGCTTCTATCTGAATTTGACTGTGCTATTTGGCTTGTTGACCGGCTTATCCTTAGTGGTGCAAGCCTACCTGATAGCGACCATTTTGCATGGACTGATCATTCTAGAGCTGCCCAAAGAGCAGTTTGCTTCCCAATTCTATTGCCTTGTGGGATTCATCTTTATCCGGGCTGGGTTGGCCTATGGAAGGGAGAGGGTCAGTTTCGAAGCGGGCAGGCGGCTTAGGGTTCAGATCCGTGGTGCGGTTTTAGATAAACTGACCGAGCTTGGTCCGTGCTTCATTAAAGGTAAACCGGCAGGGAGTTGGGCAAGTATCGTGTTAGAGCAGGTGGAAGACCTACATGACTTCTACGCCCGTTACCTGCCGCAGATTATTTTGGCGGCCTTTATACCACTCACCATACTCGTGGTTGTTTTTCCACTCAACTGGGCCGCCGGATTAATCCTCTTGTTGACCGCGCCACTGATCCCTATGTTTATGGCGCTGGTTGGCATGGGCGCCGCCGATGCCAACCGAAAGAATTTCAGTGCCCTGGCTAAACTCAGTGGCCACTTTATGGACAGAATGAAGGGATTAAATACCATCAAGTTATTTAATCGCGGCGATGCCGAGAGTGAGGCTATCGAATCGGCATCTGAGGAGTTCCGCGAGCGGACCATGTCGGTACTCCGACTGGCATTCTTAAGCTCTGCGGTGTTGGAGTTTTTTGCCGCCGTATCCATTGCCGTGCTTGCCGTTTATTTTGGTTTCAGCTATCTGGACCACCTAGATTTCGGCCATTATGGTGCGGGCATCACCCTGTTTACCGGTTTGTTTGTGCTTATCCTCGCCCCCGAATTTTATCAACCGTTACGAGATATGGGCACCCATTATCATGCTAAGGCGCAGGCCATAGGCGCCGCCGAAGAGTTGATGGCGCTGTTAAATCATCAAGTCGAGTCCGGCAGTGATGCGGATATCGACTCACGACGCGATAGTGAGTATGGGAAAGAGTTGAGTATAGAGAGTTATAAGGCGGGAATTTCAATTGAGGCAGATGCGCTGTGTGTCGACAGTCCAGATGGAACTCAATTGCTGGGGCCACTCGATTTCAGCATACCAGCGGGCAAGCATATGGCTGTTGTGGGCCCAAGTGGGGCAGGCAAAACCAGTTTGCTCAATGCCTTGTTGGGGTTTCTTCCCTATCGCGGCAGCCTCAAAATTAATGGGATTGAGCTTCACCAGCTTGATAAAACAATGTGGCGACGCCATCTTGCGTGGCTGGGGCAAGACCCTCAATTGTTTCATGGCACCATTCGCGACAATGTTGCCATGAGTAATCCCGATATGGATGATGAAACCGTGATGGCCCTGCTTGAGAAGGCTAAGGTGATTAACTTCGTTGAACGTCAAACTCATGGGTTAGATCACCCGATAGGCGAGCAGGCGTCGGGAGTCTCGGTTGGTCAGGCGCAGCGTATCGCACTGGCTCGAGCACTGGGGCAAGATGCGGCTCTGTTTATTCTCGATGAACCAACAGCCAGCCTGGATAATCACAGCGAGCAAGCGGTGCAAGCGTCGCTGAGGGAGGCGATGTCAGGGGCATCTTGCTTGATGGTGACCCACAGACTCGATCAGCTTCATATGATGGATACTATCTTAGTTCTGGATGGCGGGCTCATTGTCGAACGAGGGAACTTTAACGAGTTAACGCTTGCTGAGGGACTGTTTAAGCAGATGCAGGAAGAGAGTAATGATGACACGGTTAACCTCAAGGAGTTAAATTGATGAAGGCGCTACTCCCTTTTATAAAGTTGTTTAAACATCAATGGTTGATGATGTTTACCGGTTTGCTTCTCAGTATGACGACCTTAATGGCGGGGATCGGACTGTTGTCATTGTCGGGGTGGTTTCTCTCTGCCGCGGCGGTTGCGGGTTTAACGGTTGTGACGGCTCAGACTTTTAACTATTTCACCCCAGCCGGCGGTGTTCGGCTCCTCTCAATTGTCCGCACGGCGAGCCGATATGGAGAACGTCTCGCGACTCATGAGGCGACGTTCAGATTGCTGACTCAACTGAGAACTTGGAGTTGGCGTAAGTTACTGCCTTTGAGCGCCAGCAATCTGCAGGGGGTAAGGCAAGGCGATCTGCTCAACCGATTAGTCTCAGATATCGATACCTTAGATCATCTCTACCTGAGGCTATTGACTCCGATGGCCGCCTCTCTATTGATGCTAGGGGCCTTATATCTGTTTGTCGCTTGGTTTGATGTTCAACTAGCGCTGACATTGTGCGGGATCTTACTTGCAGTTTGGTTGTTGCTTCCCTTCATATTCTATCGTTTGGGGAGGAAACCCGGCATAGAACAACTCGAGACAAAACGACACTTCAGGGTGCAGTTATTGGAGTTTATACAGGGACAAGCGGAGATCACCCTGTTCGGTGCAAGCGAGCGATTCCGCTCTGAGCTCGCCAAGGCCGAAACGGCCATGTTAAACAGCCAGTCTGCGATGGCCAATGTCACTGCCTTGAGTCAGGCTTGTTTAATTTTTTGCCATGGTCTGGCAGTGCTCATTATGCTCTATATGGCCGCTTCCGGTGTGGGAGATCATGTGCCTCCCGGACCCATGCTCGCCATGATGGTATTTATGACCATGGCCTGTATCGAAATGTTGATGCCCATCGCAGGTGCATTTCAGCATCTTTCGGCTTGTGTGACCGCTGCAAAGCGGGTGAATGAGTTGGTAGAGCAGGAGCCGGACATCGTGTTTAACTCAGTTAGTGACACTAAGGTATCCAAAGGGGCGCTAGCACTCAAAGATATTTTCTTCAGTTATCAGTCTAGTACGACAAATCAGCCGGTTGAATCTGATGACCTGCCTGAGCATACCGTTATCAAAGGTATCAACTTGTCAGTTAAGGCTGGAGAGAAAGTAGCACTTCTGGGACAAACTGGTTGTGGTAAATCGAGCCTGTTGTCGTTGATCACACGGGAGTGGGAGCCTACATCGGGCAGCGTGAGTGTCGATGGTTGTGATATTACCGAGTTTAGCGAAACTTCCCTGAGGGAGGGGATCACCCTTATCAGTCAAAGGATCTATCTGTTCAGTGGCACGTTAAGGAGTAACCTCACCTTAGCTCAACAGCGGGCGCCCGAGCTTCCTACTCGTGCCCAGAGGCGTGAAGCGCAAGCACTGAATGATGAAACGCTGATCCAGGTGTTAAATAAGGTTGGATTGACAACATTGACCCAGGGAGAGAAACCGCTCGATACCTGGATAGGTGAGGGGGGAAGGCAGCTCTCAG
Organism: Shewanella sp.; assembly: GCA_004195335.1. Lineage (GTDB taxonomy): Bacteria > Pseudomonadota > Gammaproteobacteria > Enterobacterales > Shewanellaceae > Shewanella. The sequence goes on along the minus strand of SDWK01000939.1, from coordinate 7,428 downwards.
GCGGTGAACAGCGACGTATTGGTGTCGCCAGGGCCCTATTACGCGATGCGCCCCTGTTACTGCTTGATGAGCCAACTGAAGGCTTAGACAAACGCACTGAGCGGGAGATCTTAGCCCTGTTGTTTGAGTTTGCGGCCGATAAGACCCTGTTGATGATTAGCCACAGGTTAACGGCCATGGCGCAGATGGATCGAATTCATTTGATGGAGCAGGGAACAATTAGCGCCTCGGGAACCCATGAATCCCTGTTAGCGACTGATGACTATTACGCGAGTTTGCACCATAAGCTAGGCTAGTATCATGCACAACCCCCGCCTTAACGGTGGGTTATTGTGCAGGCAAGTTCCACGGGGAGCAGTTACATGGTGGCAAGGATCTGATCTATCTCAGAGGTATTCTGCTCAAGCTCCTGAACAACCACACTTGCCGTTGCTGACACCTCATAAATAGCCGTTGATATTTGGGCTGCATCATTTGGTTGAGCGCTAAGAGGGGAGACTGTATGTCTCTCCTTCCCCCCAAAAAAACAATAAAAGTTTGTTGCGATCAACCCAGACGCTTTGAAAACTCCAGATAGCGCATCACTTCATCTTTTTTAAACTTGAGCTCCTCACCCTCACCAACATTGGTGAGTAAGTTCTCTCTGGCATAGCGTTTAATGGTTGCCGGGGGCTTGCTCAAGATTTCACTGACCTCATCTAAGTCTAAAATATCATCGCTCATTAGTTTCTCCTTCGGTAAAAGAAAGGTTATACCGATTGGTATTAATTGCTCAAGTATAGAAGATAAATTGAAGAGATAAAAAAACCAGGCCCTATGGCCTGGCTTTTTAGAGGGGGTTTATAACGAAGAGTTACTCTTCGCCGTCACCCAGTGAAAGTAGGGTTGCATTCCCGCCAATCGCGGTGATGTTATTGGTGCGAGTCTTCTCGGTGATAAAGCGCGTCAGGTAGTGTGGACCACCGGCTTTAGGACCTGTGCCAGACAGGCCTTGCCCGCCGAATGGCTGGACACCAACAACCGCGCCAATCTGGTTACGGTTGATGTAAACATTACCTACATTGACCTTGCTGGCCACTTCGAGTGCATGACCTTCGTTGCGACTGTGAATGCCAAGGGTCAGACCGAATCCGGTGCTGTTGATCTCATCGATCACCTTGTGCAGTTCGGATGCTTTATAACGTATCACATGTAAGATTGGCCCGAAATGTTCCTTCTCAAGCAGCTTAATTGAATCTATCTCAACTGCTGTCGGCGTAACGAAGTAACCATTCTCGGTGTCCGCAGGTAGCACCAGCTGCTTAAGTAGAGTACCGACCTGTTTAATATGATCGATATGTGCATTAAGGTTAGCCTGCGCCGTGGCATCAATGACCGGACCAACATCGGTTTTCACCGAACTTGGGTTACCGATAGTGAGCTCATCCATGGCTCCTTTCAACACATCAAGTACTCTGTCTGCGATATCTTCTTGTAGGAAGAGGACACGAAGCGCCGAGCAGCGTTGGCCAGCACTGGTAAATGCTGAATCAACAACGTCATGAACCACCTGTTCAGGTTGAGAGGTTGAATCGACAACCATGGCATTCTGACCACCGGTTTCGGCGATAAGTGGGATGATCGCGCCTTCGCGGTTTGCCAGAGTGCGGTTAATCAGCTTGGCGGTTCCCGTAGAGCCTGTGAAGCAGACTCCACCGATACGCTCATCAGAGGTGATAGCCGCGCCAACCGTCGCGCCGGTGCCTGGTAGGAACTGAAGTACCTCTTTCGGGATCCCCGCTTCATGGGCAAGTTGGACGGCACGGAAGCCGATAATAGAGGTCTGCTCCGCAGGCTTAGCCACGACAGTGTTACCTGCGGCAAGGGCTGCAGCGACCTGGCCTAAGAATATAGCCAGCGGGAAGTTCCATGGGCTAATACAGACAAAGATACCGCGACCTTGCAGGAACAGCTCGTTCAGCTCGCCTGTCGGACCTGGAAGCAGCTCTGGTTTGGCCATCATCTTCTTGGCTTGAATGGCATAGTAGCGGCAGAAGTCGACAGCTTCACGGACTTCATCGATACCATCTTGAATGCTCTTCCCCGCCTCTCGGGTACAGAGTGCGATGAGCTCTTCACGGTTCTCTTCGAGCAGATCGGCCAGTTTCTGTAGGGCACTGGCACGCACTTCAACCGGCGTGTTACACCAACTTGGGAAGGCGTTATCGGCGCCAGCTAAGGCTTGCTCAATCGCTTGATTATTAGCGAAAGCGACTTTACCTACTAGCTTGGTGGTATCGAATGGGCTGACGACCTCTTTCGTTTCTCCACTTAAGAGTTCACCATTGACCAAAGGTCCGACGTTCCACTGAGTGTCTTTAAACTTCTCGAGTGCAGCGAAGAAAGGCTCTGATTCAGAGATGATGTTCATGTTGAGTCCCTTGGAGTTTTTACGCTCTTCACCAAAAATATCGGCGGGTAGAACGATCTTATTATTAGATAGGGTTTTATATTTCAGAAGTGTCTTTATCGGGTGCACCACCAGTGAGTCGATGGCGACCTTAGGGTCGACCAGCTTATGGACAAACGAGGTGTTGGCGCCATTTTCCAGCAAACGACGCACTAAGTAGGGCAGTAACTCTTTGTGCTCGCCAATGGGGGCGTAGATACGAATACGGGTGCCAGGGCTTTCGGCGATTAAGGTATCGTACAACTCTTGTCCCATGCCGTGAAGGCGCTGGAACTCAAATCGGCGATCGCCGGCCATGTCCATAATGGCGGCTACCGATTGTGCATTATGGGTCGCGAATTCAGGATAGATAGCGCCGCGGGTCGCATCGGACAGGACGTATCGTGCCGAGGCAAGGTAGGAGACATCTGTGCCCGCTTTTCGGGTAAACAGTGAGTAGCCGGCTTCACCAGCCTGCTGGGCCCACTTGAGCTCACTGTCCCAATAGGCACCCTTCACGAGGCGAACCGGGATCTCATCGCCCTGCTCCTTGGCAAGGCGTGTCAGCCAGCATAGTACCGGAAGACCGCGTTTAGCATAGGTTTGTACCACGATCCCCAAAAGTCCCCAGCCTTTAGCTGCATCGGAGTTATAGAGTTTCTGGAAGAGTTTCAGGTGCAGCTCGAGTCTGTCCATCTCTTCGGCATCGATTGCTATGCCGACATTGAGTTCACGCCCCTTTTTAATCAGCTTGATTAAGGAGTCATAAAGCTCGGTCAGCACGCGATCTTCATTGGCAACTTCATATCTTGGGTGCAATGCGGAGAGCTTGATAGAGATAGTAGGACGTGGCGCCAGACTTTCATCATAGTTTTGTGCGCCAAGGGCGGATATGGCAGCCGAATATTCACTAAAATATTTGTCTGCATCGACCATGGTCAACGCCGCTTCACCCAGCATATCGTAGCTGTGGGTATAGCCAATCTTACGGTTCGCTTCACTGTTTTTCAGACCATCTTTGATGCTGGTACCTAAAACAAACTGCTTACCCATTATTTTCATGGCCGCCAGCATTGCCTGGCGGATAACGGGCTCGCCGACTCGATTGACAAGACGGTTGAGAAGGCTGCTGGGTTTGCCGTCGATATTTTTATCTAGGGTGACGATTTTACCTGTCAGCATCAGGCCCCAAGTAGAGGCGTTGACGAGTGTCGAGTCACTCTTACTCATATGCTCATCCCACTTAGCCCCGGAAAGTTTATCCTGGATAAGTGCATCGGCCGTCGCGCCGTCTGGAATTCGTAATAAGGCTTCGGCCAGACACATAAGGATAATACCTTCCTGTGTGTCCAGACTATACTGCTGCAGGAAGGCATCGATGCCAACCATTAAGCCTTTCTTATCATATTGGCGAACTTTGGCTACTAAATCATGGGCACGCTTGGTAACACGCTGGATTTCATCGTCACTCGAAGGGACGAGCTTGATAAGTTCAGATAGATATTCATCTTCATCGACAATGTAGTTATTGGTGATGGCTGTAAATAGCTCATCGAGATTAGCTTGGTCATAGTGACCAGTCAGAACTTCACTCGCTTTGAACATAGTAATCGCTTCCATCTGGGCCGGTTAAGGGACAGTTTGCTTGGAGAAAAATCTTACCGAAACCTAGCCTCGGTAAGTGTATTAAGATGTTTGTTATTTTTTGTATACAATCTGACATCTTACGCGCGCAATTATACATTCAAAATGTGACGAGGGACACTATTGCGATGCTGTATGTGAACTTTGTTTGATCTGGTCGGTGGGGGTGTGTGACGGGCGGTGGGTTGAAAGGTCTGATTCTATACCCAAGCAACCTTGAAATGCAGGATTCAGTATGTCGAAGTGGCTTGGGAATATGATAAAGAAAAAAGCCAGTGCATTAGATGCACTGGCTTTTACTCGGTAAAATGATTTGAATACCTCACTTTACGGAAGTTGGGGTTACCAGCGGTTCTTTTTCTTACGTCTAGGTCTTGGAAGATAGACTAAGACAATACCCAGTATCAGGCCTATAGCGGCAATAAGTCCGCCCTCCTGCCACATCTGGAAGCGTTCATTTTTTGCAATGCTGGCAAGCTGATGGGTCGCTATATCACGTTCTAAACTTGCCTGTTCGAGTGATTTATTCGCCCGAGTGAGTTGACTCTTGAGAGTGCGAAGTTCTTGAAAGCTAGAATCACTGGAGTTAATAATCTGTTCGAGTTCAGCCTTGGTTTTATCGAGTTCGGCTTGAACTTCTGGCAACTTTTTACGGAAGCTCTTCTTAGCGCTAATCATCTGAGTTTCAATCCAGCCTTCACGGCCTTTATGATCGATGATCTTAGAGTAATCGCCCTCTTTTTGACCGAGAAATGAAATCGTTTGTCCGGCTTCTATGCTGCCTAATATACGGAATTGTGTACCTGGACCACCATGAAGATAGAGGTAAACGTCATCTGAGATATAACGGGTTTGGCCTGCAGCCAGGAGGCTGGGAGAGAGTAACATCAGTCCCACTAAAGCAAAGAATCTTAACACTATGAATTCTCATCGAAGAAATATAGCCACATGCTAGGGATTTGCCGAGCTTTTTGCAAGAGTTTGATGCAAGACTTTGATATAGGGTTTATTAGGATATTGCGATGTAGATTCTGGGCCAGAGTGTTGGAGGCTGACTGTTATGAACCTGAGTATAGGGAAATCACGACGAAGCACTTTGGATAGCGCCTTCTTTTTAGAGAGATGGCATTGGCTGGAAATGTGATAACCCAAGATATGATGATGCTTTTTGACTACAGCGCTACCTTAGAATCCAGAGACAAAAAAGGAAGCCTTATGGCTTCCCTTTTTTGCGGATAATTGAGCGATAAGCTTAGCTGAAGATGCCTTTAATCATGAAGAAGAACATGATTGAAAGTGCTGCACCTGCAGGTAGAGTAATCACCCAAGAAACAACGATATTTCTGACCACACCTATGTTAATCGCAGCGATACCACGTGCCATACCCACACCTAAAACTGCACCGACTAAGGTTTGAGTTGTAGAGATAGGTAGACCAGTACCCGATGCAATGACCACGGTAGAGGCGGCAGCTAGTTCTGCTGCAAAACCACGACTAGGTGTCAGGTGAGTGATGTTTTTACCTATGGTCTGCATTACGCGCTTGCCGAAGATGGCTAGACCCATAACAATACCTACAGCACCTAATGGAAGGATCCACCAGACGAGAGGTGCCGATGCGCCAATTTTACCGCCACTTTCAACAATAGATACCACCGCTGCTAATGGGCCAATCGCATTTGCAACATCGTTCGAACCATGAGCGAAAGCCATACAACACGCAGTGACCACCATTAAGATAGCGAAGACTTTCTCAACATTACCGAATTGTGTTTGACGATCGGCTTTAGAGTCCATCTTAAGACGCTTGATGGCAATCACACCGCCGAGCCCGACAAGAAAGGCAATACCAAAGGCTAATGCATAAGCTTCTGCAGTACTGAAATGCAGACCGATATGCTTCAGGCCTTTTTGGATGGTTACCAAAGACATCATAAAACCTGCCAGTGCCATGTAGAAAGGTACATAACGCTTGGCGTTTTCCAGTGGATTATCGGTGTCAAAGATAAGTTTCTGTACGCTCTGGAATATCATAAAGGCGATAAAGCCTGATATTGCCGGGGTGACGACCCAAGAACCTACAATACCTGCTACCTTGCCCCATTCAACGGCCTCTGTACCGACACCTACCGCGGCGAAACCAACGATAGCACCAATAATAGAGTGCGTCGTAGATACAGGCCAACCGAGCGCTGACGCTGCAATAAGCCAGATACCTGCTGCAAGCAGCGCTGATATCATGCCGTATACAAGCAGTTCAGGCGAGTCAACAAAGTAAGCTGAATCGATAATCCCTTTACGGATAGTGCTGGTTACTTCACCACCTGCTAAGTAAGCACCGGCAAATTCGAAAATCATCGCAATGATGATCGCTTGTTTAATTGTAATCGCGTTCGAACCTACTGAGGTTCCCATTGCATTGGCTACATCATTGGCGCCAATACCCCATGCCATTAAAAAACCAAAAGCAGCCGCAATTGCAATAAGCATTGGGCCGTTGGTGACTAATACATCAACCATGTTGTTACCTTGATAACTTTGTTGTTAGACGCGAGCTAGCATTAGCTCTAAGCGGGAGCCTACTCGCTCGGCAAGATCTGCCAAGTCGCCAACCCACTCAATTATCTTATAGAGGAACATCACATCGATAGGGTTCATATCGTTTTCGATAGCGAACAGCTGACGACGGATCTTGATTTGAAGATCATCCGTATCTTCCTCGATTTTATCGAGTTCGGCGATCATTTTTGCAACCAGATCGACTTCTCGACCACGGAAACCCGTTTCTAACAGGTCATCGAGCTCGTTGATTGCTTGTTTTGCATGCGATACTGCATCGATGCAGCGTTGCAAGTAAGCTTTGAAAGGTTCTTGTATAGCTTCAGGAATGAGAAGCTGACGGCCGATGATACGACCCGAGATATCTTTTGCCTTGTTAGCGATTTTATCTTGCTGGGTTAGAAGCTCCAGAAGATCGGTTCGTTCGACAGGCATAAACAGACCGCCAGGAAGAGTGAGACGTATTTCACGTTTTAGTGAATCCGCTTCTCTTTCCGTAAAGCTTATCTGCTTACGTAGTTGAACAGCTTTATCCCAATCTCCGGCTACAGTAGCCTCAAAAAATGGGATAAGTATCGATGCACAATCGTGCACTTTATCTATATGCTCTTGTAGAGGCTTGATTGGCGATTTTGCAAACACGCCCAAAATAGAGTTTACTGGCATTGCCGTGTACCTATTTAGGTTATTCCACTGTTGGAAAAAGCGGGCGCATATTAACCCAAGCGACCGCGTATTGAAACTGTGTTTTTACATTAAAACTAACAGTTTTTATTCTAACGAGTTATATCTTAAC
>SDWK01000120.1 GCA_004195335.1 Shewanella sp. | reverse complement strand
AGAGACAGCGACAGAGCCAGTCGAAATCACCATTCCCCTGCTACAATCAATACTGCAAGCTAATACATTGATAAAACAATTAAACTAAACAAAAGGATTTGTTTATGGCCATCGCCTGTGTCGCCACCCGTGCCAGCAAAGGAATCGAGGCCCCCTCGGTCACCGTAGAGGTTCATCTTAGCAATGGCTTGCCGGCCTTCAATTTAGTCGGGCTTCCAGAGACCTCAGTCAAAGAAGCCAAGGAGCGAGTTCGCAGCGCGATTATCAATGCAGGCTTTGAATTTCCCATGCGTCGAATCACAGTCAACCTGGCTCCAGCCGATCTCCCCAAGCAAGGGGGGCGCTACGACCTTCCCATCGCCATCGGCATTCTTGCCGCATCCAATCAGGTTCCTAAAAACTCACTAAAAGATCATGAGTTTGTTGGCGAACTGGCACTCTCCGGCCATATACGTCACTGCCATGGCCTGCTGCCCGTGATTGTCGATGCGCGTAAGCAAGATACCACTCTGGTTATTCCGCTGGATAACAGGGATGATGCCGAGCTGGTTGGCTATCAAAAAGTCCACTTTGCCTGTCATCTGCAAACCCTAAGCGAATACTTGCACGGGCAGACTCCACTACCCGGTATACAGACTGGTCTAGAGTGGATAGACACATCCCCCCAGGAACATACAAGCTGTATGAGCGAAGTCATAGGCCAATACCAAGCCAAGCTGGGTTTAGAGATTGCGGCAGCTGGAAATCATAACCTGCTTCTGCTGGGTCCACCCGGGACAGGGAAAAGTATGTTGGCCAGTCGAATGATGCAACTGTTGCCCCCGCTAAGCTATGACGAGGCTCTCGAGGTTGCAGCGCTTCACTCGGTAGCCGACATGTCCCTCAAACCCCATCAATTTTACCAGCGCCCATTTCGCAATCCACATCACACAAGCTCAGCCATCTCATTAGTTGGAGGCGGCAGCAAGCCAAAACCCGGAGAGATCTCACTGGCTCACCGGGGGGTGTTATTTTTAGACGAGGTGGTCGAATTTCCACGCCGGGTTCTCGATTGCCTGCGAGAGCCTATGGAAACAGGTGAAATAGTCATCTCCCGCGCCGCAGCTAAACTCACCTTCTCCTGTCGATTCCAATTAATTGCTGCGATGAACCCAAGCCCATGCGGCGATGTGGACAATGCCAGAGCGACGCAAGATCAGATCCTGCGATACCTGTCACGGCTATCGGGGCCATTTTTAGATAGATTTGATTTGACCATAGAGGTGCCTAAGCTACCTGCCGGAGCCTTGACTCAAACGGTGAATAAGGGAGAAACCAGCGAATCGATAGCAAGGCGGGTAAAAATCGCCAGAGAACTGCAACTTAACCGTGCTGGCGTGCTCAACAGCGAATTAAGTGGGCGACAGTTGCAAGAGAATGGACAATTCGAACAGTCCGATCTCCTTTTTCTCGAACAGAGCGTGAATAAACTGGGCTTATCGGTGAGAAGCTTTCATCGATTACAACGTGTGTCCCGTACCATTGCAGATTTACAAGGTAGCCAAAAAGTCGATCGCAGTCACATCGCTCAAGCCCTGGGTTTTCGTGCCATGGATAGATTATTGAATAGCCTCAAATCGGCTTATTAACATCACTGGCTAACCTATGCAAAATAATCATCTACCTTCACTATTTTTGGCCAACAGAGACACCACAACTGAGGTTTAGATTGCTATCAGGTAGACAGAACTTATGGCTAATAATTTCTCTCCAATCTCGATTGAGCAAAACCTTGAAATATTCGCTGCCGGGCTCTAGTAAATTAAACAGCGGGAATGGCGAGCCAGCGCTATAATGTCCACTGTGTTGATGCTTTGCAATTTTATCAATAACCACCGCCCCGGCAAGAAAATGGCCTCCGCCTAACGCAGTGATCTTGCCCTGCTGACGCAAACGCAATACTTTAGCTGAGGTATTGACGGTACTGATGAAAATGTCCCTTCCAGCAATAACTCCCTGCTCCTCCAGTGCCCGCAATACGCCAAAAGCCATATGGTCATTGGCGGTCCAAATGCCTGTCAACTTGGGATAGCGTTTAAGCATCTTTAATGTCAGCCAATACGCCGAGTCTTCTCGCCAATTGGCATAAACAACTTGGTGCAAAGTCAGCTGAGTTTGCGACTTAAAAAAGTCAGTAGCGCCAGACGTTCTATCCACAGAAGCAGGCGTTAGGGTATCGCCTGAAATGCATATAACTTCGGGAGATTCAGAGGTCATGGACTCGGCTAAGGCTCGCGCTGAATCTTGGCCGATAAAGTGGTTATCTGGCACCACCGCAGGCAATAGAAATTTCTGCCAATGCGGATCTTGCATAAGCAGTGCTCTCTCCTCCTTACTGATATCATTAAGCATCAAGGCCACATACACAGGCCGCCCGTATAATGATTTAAGCATCTTCTTAGCGCTCGCCTCTTCGCTAACCAGCACAACATATTTAGGCAGGGTCTTTGATCGTACCAAGGCATTAACCTGATCTATCATCAATAGACGGTCTCGATTGGAGTGAAGGATCTCAAGTTTCAAGTCAAATAGGTTTGCCGCTTCAATCATTGCTTGATCAACATCACCCCAAAAACTTTCTTGCGCTTTTCCGGGGTTAAAAAATACCACATCAACCTTAGCTTGCACCTGAGTACAAAACAGGCAAAGCAGACAAAATAGACATATCAGCTTCATACCGCCTCTCCTTTCTGTCGACACTGTTAGCAACCGACATAATAGCAATGATAATCATTACAACTGCAAGCTTAGCAAATCACACAGCAAGCAACAAATCCGTAATATTCCCAATGCCAGCAATATGCGACCATTTACCGGGAAATTTCCATAAGAAAATGTGAATATTTCCATGATCGAGCACATCTAGATTGAGCAAAAGCCCTACTACTAGTAGTATAAGTCTCCAATTTATATCAGGGGATGTTAAGTGGGTGGAGTTTTGTCATTAATCAGAGGCTGTCTTGCATTTGTTTGCTGGATCAGCAATACCATTTTTTGGGTGTTACCCATCGTTATTTTAAGTCCGATTAAACTTATTCCAATCGCTGCGACACGAACGGCTTGCTCCTCACTGCTCGATAACTGCGCGAGTGCTTGGATAAGCATTAACGGCGTCATTGAAAGTATTTTTCACCCCGTAAAGGTCCACCTACACTGTGACGGTGAACTTTCGCCCAAAGAGTGGTATATGGTGATCGCCAACCATCAATCTTGGGTTGATATTCTGATACTACAACGGGTGCTGAACCGTAAAATTCCATTCCTGAAGTTCTTTCTGAAAAAAGAACTGATCTTCGTGCCGTTTCTCGGCCTAGCCTGGTGGGCACTCGACTTTCCCTTTATGCGTCGTTCTAGCTCGGCTCAGCTTAGGAAAAACCCCAAGCTAAGGGGAAAAGATATCGAGATCACGAGAAAAGCGTGTGCAAAATTTAAATCGACGCCCGTCAGTGTAATGAACTTTGTAGAGGGAACTCGCTTTAAAGCCGACAAACATACGAAGCAAAATTCTCAGTTCTCACATCTGTTAAAACCTAAGGCGGGTGGGCTGGCTTTTGCATTGTCGGCAATGGGAGATCATATCCATAAACTGGTCGATGTTACTATCTATTATCCTGAGAAAGTCCCTAGCTATTGGGACTATATTAGCGGTCAGGTAAAAGAGGTACATGTCGATATTAAGGTCTCGGAGATCGCAACCGAGATGCGTGGCGACTACATGAAAGATAGAGAATTTAAGATCTCGTTTCAGGAACAGCTTAATCAAATATGGCTGGAAAAAGATCAAAGGCTCGAACAGTTCGCTCAGCAACACAATGTAAATCAGAAGGTGTCATAGCAAGATGTTGAATTTTTTACCCGGCTCAGTGCTATATATCATCAGCTCGCTTCTTCTCGTCATCAACACGACGATTTGGGCCGGCTTGATCAGCATAGGGGGGCTCATAAAACTTTTCCTTCCATTCACTGCCGGGCGGAATTTCCTCACCAAAATCATGAATAAATTCATGTGGGCTTGGGCTAGTTGCAATGGCGGTATACTCTTCCTGCTTGCCGATATCGAGTGGGACATCGAAGGTTTAGAGAAGTTAAATAAAGATGGCTGGTATTTGCTGATTAGTAACCATCTCAGTGGTTTCGATATTGCGGTGCAAACCTATGTATTACGCAACCACATCCCTATGCTGAAGTTCTTCCTTAAACGCGAGCTGATGTATATTCCCTTTCTTGGCCTAGGCTGCTGGGCACTGGACATGCCATTTATGAGCCGCACCAGTCCGGCTAAATTAAAGAAGAACCCGAAACTTAAAGGTAAAGATCTGGCATCGACACGTCGTGCCTGTGAAAAATTTAAAACCATGCCGACCTCCATCATCAATTATGTTGAGGGGAGTCGCTTCACAGAAGATAAACACATTCGCCAGGACTCGCCCTACCGTTATCTGCTGCGCCCTAAAGCGGGTGGCATCGCCTTCACACTGTCGGCCATGGGTGAGCAATTTACCAACCTACTTAATGTCACCTTAGTGTATCCAGAAGCACAATCGGATCCCCTGTCAGAGGTGATGCACGGTAAAATTAAGAAGATCACGGTAAAAGTAGAGGTGCTGCCGGTACCCGAAGTCGATAATAAGCGCTATTTTTCCGAGGCTCAGTACCGTGTCGAATTCCAGCGTTGGTTAAACCAACTATGGGAAGAGAAGGATGAGCAGATCCATCAGGTGATGCTAAAAAATGGCGTAGCAAAACAAGATAAGTCTTAAAAGTATCGTGCCTGACTCCCGAAACTCAGGCACTCCCTCCTTCATGTAAATACCTTGCCACGTCCTCTAGCTCATCTTCTCTGAATACCTTAACCCCCGCCGCGATAAGTGCATCAGTTGTCATGCCGTAGCCCTCGATGAGTCGCTTAGCAAAGCTTCCATCATAGATAACTCCTGAGCCACACGAAGGACTTCTGGCCTTCATGATTGCAACTCTAATCCCGAACTCATCAACAAGTTGAACAGCCTGCTCGGCCCCAGACATAAATTCAGCGGTCACATCGACTCCCGTTTGGGTCATTATCCGCGCTCCGACTCGTTCGGCACTCGCGCGCGGAGTCGGCAAGCCACCCGCACATTCGGGGCAGAAGCTAACTAAGCGTCCATCCTGCTTCCACTGCTCAAAAATAATTTGATTCACAGTGTTATCATTTCCGTCATACCTCACTTTCTCCCCGAGTAAGCAGGCACTAACTAAGAGTTTATTCATCCTGTCTCTTATACACATCT
>SDWK01000109.1 GCA_004195335.1 Shewanella sp. | reverse complement strand
ATACCAATCAGTATAAGAAAGTGATCTACTCAGCGTGTTTTTTGGCAACTAATTCAAGGCGAATGGATGATGGAATGGTTGTTCCCTTGTAAGGCCATTCAACGCAGAAGTTGGCAGCCAAAAACACGTCTAACAGGCGAGTTTTAGCGCATCCGATGCTGTGTTAACGAGCTTGAACGTAGAACAACTATGTTCTTCACTCGTTGCGAGCAACATGGTCTTGTATGTTCCCGACAGACTTAAGACATTTCCTCCATCCCTGGAGGTCAGATGCTGTGAATACCCTTTATGCACGACTATATGGATGTAGGAGGTAGAGCGAAGCAGGATGCCAGAGCCGAGGAGCAATTAATGACCTTGCCTCTGAAGCGCTAAATTCTCGCTGAGCGATCACATCTTTATACTGATTGGTATTATACCGATTAGGCGTAAGGATTCGATTCGTGATCGATTTGAGTGAGCAGCAAGCGTAAATCAAATTCGAACTGGTGGTAGTCACCTTCCATATGACAACAGAGTTGATAGAAGGCTTTGTTGTGATCTTTCTCTTTCAGATGGGCCAGCTCATGGACGACCAGCATACGCAGAAATGGCTCTGGCACTTTCTTTAAACGTGATGATATACGGATCTCATTTTTTGCCTTGGTCTTACTTCCCTGAACCCGAGAGACAAAGGAATGTAGACCTAATGCCTGATGGCTTAAGCTGATCTTATCATCGTATTGGATCTTCGATAGAGGTTGCGACTTACGTAAATATTGGTTTTTAATCGCCATGGTGTAATCATACAAGGCTTTATCTGTACGAATTTCATGAGCTTTGGGGTAGCGCTTGAGTAACACATCTTTCAGCTTATCATTACTGAGTAGGCTTGAAACTTGATCTTGTATCTCTTGCTGGTAGCCAGTGAGGTATTTGAGTGGATTCATAATAAACGATGTCGAGTGGCACTACTTGATACGGCGAGATAATCGAACGCAGCAGATGCTACGTTCGCGGTATGTTGAAATAGTGTTTACACATTATCCCAAACATTGAAGATATGCTGATTGTGGTAAGCATATGCCACATCGAAAGCAGGTTGTTGGAAACGCTTAAGATCTAAACCATCAAAGTCGACGAGAGGCGGATTACGCTTTAGACGCTCTTTCACTGTTACTGGTGACATTAATATCACTGGCAGGTCGAGTAACTGAATTGCAGCTTCGGCTTTAAAACTGGTCGCGCTACCGGCTAATTTGCCTTTCTGCTCGCGTGCAATAATCACGATTTTATCAACATGGTAATCTTGCATTAATTTACTGAATACAAAGTTGAAATTACGAATTGAATCCGTAGATTCTGAGTGTGAAATAACAAATGATTGTTGGCGACAATCAGGCACGTTAAAAGTCTCACCTTCATAGCTCAACAAGCAGATAATGGCTTCGCCACCTTTCAATTCAACGCCACAAACTCTCATGTTACACCTTAAAAAAAACAATATTGAGCGTATTGTACAATGAAATTTGTCTAGGGTCAGCGTTTAGATTTAACTGAATGATTTTTTCCTTCGATAATGGTCAGATCCTGTGGCGCACTGTGTTGAAAATGCCCCGCGAAGGGGAGTGAGCCATTTAGGCGTGAGCATGCGTAAGGGAGCTGAGGATTGAGCGCGGTTGTGAATCAAGCCAATTTTGCAGATGAAATGGCTGATTTTTTACAGTCATACTTGGTACAAAAAAGCCCTGTGAACTTAGACGTTACAGGGCTTTTTCAATGCTAATGATTAAAAGACAGATTAATCTTCCGGCGTCTCTTGCAGCTTAGACTTAGGTTTTCTTAGCATCGGCGCGTCACCGATATCAATACCTGTGATGAAGCGTTTATCTTTCACTACTTTAGCCTTAGGTTTGGTCTTCTGGCTAGCTGATGCTTTAGTACGCTTGGCATTCGTTGCCGCTTTTTTGTTTGCTTTTGGTTTATCTTTCAGTCCAGAGAACTTGCCTTTAAGACCTTCAATGATACTCAATTCGAAGGTTCTATTTAAAAACTGCTGTACCTGTTTAAAGTTAACCCAATCTTTAGGTCCCACCAAGGAGATGGCATCGCCTTTCGCTCCAGCGCGCGCAGTACGGCCAATTCGGTGTACATACTCTTCGGCAAGCTTAGGCATATCGAAGTTAATGACCAAGGAGACATTCAGCAGGTCGAGACCACGGGAAGCCACATCGGTAGTGACCAAGATATCCTGCAACCCACGGCTAAACTGATCCATGATTTGATTACGTGCGGTCTGGTTAAGATCGCCACTGAGCGAGGAGGTGTTAAAGCCCTCTTCGGCCAACTTCTTCGCTAAACGATCCGTATCTTGGCGGGTCGCCGTAAAGATAATGATCTGCTTCTGATTGCCACTCTTTAATATGTTGAGTAATAAGGCTTCTTTGTGGTCAAGGTGGTCACACAGATAGATTTTCTGGGTAATGTCTTGGTTTTCTATATTTCCTGCACCCACCGCCACGTGTTTAGGATCTTTAAGAAGCTCAGAAGCTATCTCGTTGATCTCATTATGGTCGAGTGTGGCTGAGAACATCAAGGTTTGACGTCGCTTATGATCGGCTGCCGAATTTATCGCTTTTAATTGAGCCTCAAACCCCAAATCCAGCATGCGATCAGCTTCATCTAAAATAAGCAATTCGAGGCCATTTAGGTGTAAATGATGCTGCGCTAAATGGTCTGCAAGTCTGCCTGGGGTCGCCACAACGAAATGTGGATCTCTTGCCAATGCGTTTGCTTGGTCATTAAAGTTCTCACCGCCGAGAATTTTAAGGGCTTTATATTGAGTGTTAGCCACTAATAGACGAAGTTGGCTGTAAACTTGGTTAGCAAGCTCACGGGTTGGAAGTAAGATCAGCACCCTAGGATCACGTTTAGTTAAGGCTCTGGATGAAATGACCCTCTGCATTGCCGGTAACAAAAACGCTAAGGTTTTACCTGAGCCTGTTTTTGATGACGCCATCAGGTCTTTTCCTGACAGGCCTACGGGTATCGCCTTCTCCTGGATCTCAGTAGGCGTTGTTATGCCCATATGATCGAGACTCTGTAATAGACGTGTGTCCAGGGAAAATTCGGTGAATTGCAAAGGTGTACTCCAAAATTGATTCGACTGGCAATTATACCCTAACTAGTAAGGTTTCAGCCATAGAGATTGCCAGATTCATTTTAAAGTTCGTTAGGAAGAGGAAAGAACCGATACTTTACCTAGATAGACGAACATACGTCAGGTTTTATCTGACGACATGCACTTCCTCGCGAGGAGATGAGAAGGGGAGGGAGCAATAACATTGGCTGTTGATAATCTATTAGTGAATCATTGATAAATAACCGATAAGATGAATGTTCGACAGTTCCCCCCTATTTTATTTCGTTTTTAGGAACATCATTTATGGCAACAATTGGCATAGCATTAGGTAGTGGCGCGGCGAAAGGCTGGGCACATATCGGTGTACTCAAAGGTCTCGCCGACATGGGAATAAAGCCCGATAAAGTTTCGGGTTGCTCGATAGGGGCGCTCGTCGGGGCGGCTTATGCTAACGATCAGCTTGAGGAGTTGGAAGATTGGGTGAGAGGATTTTCGAGCTGGGATGTGTTGGGGTTAATGGACGTGAGCTGGCGCAAAGGAGGCTTAATTGGCGGAGATAAAGTCTTTGATGTTATTCAGAACAGAATTGGTGATCTACAGATAGAGGGACTGAAGCGCCCGTTAATTGCGGTGGCTACGGATCTCTATTCTGGGCAAGAGATCTGGTTCAAGGAGGGCGATCTTCGTCATGCTATTCGTGCATCTTGTTCAATGCCTGGAATTTTGCCACCCGTCAAAGTAGGGGAACGCTGGCTTGTCGATGGTGCCGTTGTTAATCCAGTTCCCGTATCCGTTAGCCGTGCAATGGGGGTCGATGTGGTCATTGCCGTCGATCTTAATGGCCGGGGAAGGGAGCGGTTACAGGTTTTGCCTGTGGACATGACCTGTAATACACCTTCGGTCGAGGAGAAGAAAGAAGCACAAGCACATCAAGATACCGGCTTTATGGATTTGTTGGCCCGTGGCCGGGATTATGTGACGAATTTATCGGATAAGTTCACCATGGGTAATCGCTCCGATCCAAGCATGTTGGCTGTAATGTCCCAATCGATGGATATACTCGAGCAGCGCCATAAACGTGCGCGTTTGATGGGCGACCCACCCGATATTAGTCTGGTCCCGGATGTTGCCGAAATTGGTACAATGGAATTTCATCGCGCCGAAGAAGCTATTGCGGCCGGAGAGGAGGCGGTGAAACAGGCAAGACATCAGATAGAGGCTGTATTGGGTCCCTTGTCGTGATCTCATTTAAGTAAAAGGGCCCGTAGGCCCTTTTCGTTTTTTTAATATGTTTCGGGTTATTTAAAATATCTTAAGCAAGCTTTACTACCATCTTGCCGCGGTTTTTACCTTCAAACAATCCGATAAACGCATCCGGTGCCTGTTCAAGTCCTTCATAGACCGTTTGCTCCGCTTTTACTTCGCCAGTAGCTAGCCATTGTCCCATCTGCTTGGCAAACTCAGGGTAATGAGCCCAGTGTTCGAATACGATAAAACCTTCAATTTTTAGTTTTTTGATGATGATCATGGCGAGATTGCTTGGACCCGGTGTCGGCGCGGTATCGTTGTATTGAGATATCATGCCACACACAGCAATTCTGCCGTGGTCATTCATGTTATCAAGTGCTGCGGACAGGTGTTCACCGCCGACATTTTCAAAATAGACATCGATGCCTGCTGGAGCCGCCGCTTTTAGTGATGCACTTAAATCTTGGGTTGTTTTGTAATTAATCACCGCATCGACACCGAGCGATAATAGATGTTGTGCTTTTTCATCAGAGCCGACAGAAGCGACAACCTTAGCCCCCATCAATTTGCCCAATTGGCAGGCAACACTGCCGACAGCACCAGAAGCGGCTGAAACAAAAAGTGTCTCTCCCGCTTTTAATTCGGCGATTCGATTAAGACCCGTCCAGGCCGTCATTCCCGGCATCCCTAGCACGCCGAGAAAATGAGATTCACTCAGTGGGGTTTGCGGTAGAAGAGTATGCTCTGTGCCATCAGTCACATAGTGGCTGCGCCAACCCAACATGCTACTTACCTTACTGCCTACCGGAAACTCTGGATGACGGGATTCGATCACTTCACCAATCGCACCACCTTCGAGGACCTGTCCTATGGTAAACGGGGCGATATAACTTTTTCGGTCTATCATACGACCACGCATGTAAGGGTCGACTGACATCCATAGGTTTTTTACTAAAAACTCACCCTCTTGAATTT
>SDWK01000937.1 GCA_004195335.1 Shewanella sp. | reverse complement strand
GAGTTAATTCTCAATATACTTGCAGCAGTTGACGCGGGGTGGAGCAGTTTGGTAGCTCGTCGGGCTCATAACCCGAAGGTCATCGGTTCAAATCCGGTCCCCGCAACCAGCTTCTCAATAGCAGACTATACTAGTCTATTATTGTTTACAGGTTCTAAACTCAACGACCTCGTTATTACGGGGTTTTTTGTTATCTGGGACTTAAAGAACGTTGTTTTTTACGGCGTTATACTGGGGCTATTTGGCCCTTTTTTGTTTTTCGGGGGGTAACCTTGGCAACTATAGAAAATAGACTGGAAGAGATGCTTAAATCTCCAGTTGAAGCACTCGGCCACACGCTTTGGGGATTAGAGTATGTTCAAGCAGGCAAACACTCAATCCTACGAGTATATATAGATAATGAGAAAGGCATCTTCATCGAAGATTGTGCCGAAACCAGCCGTCAGGTCAGTGCTGTGCTCGATGTTGAGGATCCCATTTCAACCGAATACACATTAGAAGTTTCTTCTCCCGGTGTAGATCGACCGCTATTTAAAGCTGCGCAATATGCGGCTTACATCGGTGAGGCTGTAAAAATTCAACTGACTATGCCTGTTGCGGGTAGTCGTAATTTAAAGGGGACCGTCACAGGTGTTGAGGGACAGATGCTCACCTTAACTGTAGATGGTAACGAACTGATTATTGCTTTGGATAATATCCGTAAAGGCAACCTAATCGCTAAGTTTTGATGGATTCAATAATCAACGAGGCAAGAGGATGAATAAAGAGATTCTGCTAGTCACTGAAGCGGTTTCAAATGAGAAAGGTGTTCCTCGCGAGAAGATTTTCGAAGCGTTGGAAATTGCCTTAGCTACAGCGACTAAGAAAAAGTATGAAGGCGATATCGAAGTTCGTGTTGAAATCGATCGTAAAACCGGCGGTTATGAGACTTTCCGTCGTTGGATGGTTGTTGAAGACAAAGGCGAGCCTTTAGAGAACCCTTTTAGTGAAATCACACTAGAAGCGGCTCAATTTGACGAGCCTGGAATCCAGCTTGGCGAGTATATCGAAGACGATATCCAATCAGTGGTATTCGACCGTATTACGACTCAAACTGCGAAACAAGTGATCGTACAGAAAGTACGTGAAGCCGAGCGTGCTCAAATTGTCGACCAATTCAAAGACAAAGAAGGTGAGTTAATCACCGGTGTTGTTAAGAAAAGTAATCGTGAAAGTGTGGTAGTTGATCTAGGTAATAATGCAGACGCAGTATTATTTAAAGAAGATCTGATTTCACGTGAGAGCTTCCGTCCTGGTGACCGTATTCGTGCTCTGCTTTTTGCAGTACGTCCTGAAGCCCGTGGCGCTCAGCTTTTCTTAACCCGTACTCAGCCTGATATGCTTATTGAGCTTTTCCGTGTCGAAGTACCTGAAATTGCCGATGAAATGATCGAAATCATGGGTGCTGCTCGCGATCCAGGTTCACGTGCCAAGATTGCTGTTAAGTCTAACGACAAGCGTATCGATCCTATCGGTGCTTGTGTCGGTATGCGTGGTGCACGTGTTCAGGCTGTATCGAATGAGCTAAATGGCGAACGTGTTGATATCGTACTTTGGGATGATAACCCAGCCCAGTATGTGATCAATGCAATGTCACCAGCTGACGTTGCTTCTATCATCGTCGATGAAGATAACCACTCTATGGATATCGCCGTCGAAGCCGATAGCTTAGCTCAGGCAATTGGCCGTAATGGTCAGAACGTTCGTTTAGCGGCTCAACTATCTGGTTGGGAACTCAACGTGATGACGGTTGCTGATATGCAAGCTAAGCATCAAGCTGAAAGTGCTAAAGTCGTTAACTTGTTTGTTTCGGCATTAGAAGTTGATGAAGATTTTGCACAAGTGCTTGCTGATGAAGGCTTCACCTCGCTAGAAGAGGTTGCTTATGTACCAACATCTGAGCTTATGGAAATTGATGGATTTGACGAAGATATCGTTGAGTCATTAAGAGATCGCGCTAAGGCTGCAATCTCTACTCGTGCACTTGCTTCAGAAGAAGCGCTTGATGGTGCCGAGCCAAGTGAAGACCTACTTGCACTCGAAGGTCTAGAGAGACATCTAGCGTATGTATTCGCAAGTAAAGGCGTTATTACACTAGAAGATTTAGCCGAGCAAGGCATTGATGACTTGATCGACATTGAAGAATTAACAGAAGAAAAGGCTGGTGAGCTCATCATGGCAGCCCGTAATATCTGTTGGTTTGGCGACGAAGAATAACTCGCTCAACAGAGGGGATTTTATAGATGGCAGATACAACAGTAGAAAAACTGGCCAGTGAAGTAGGAAAAAGTGCTGACAGATTAGTAGAGCAGTTTTCCGAAGCCGGTATTAAAAAATCTAAAGCTGACACGGTTTCCGAGTCAGAAAAACAACAGCTGTTAGACTTTTTGAAGAAGCAGCATGGTGGCGAATCGACTCCAACTAAGATGACACTGCAACGTAAGTCAGTATCTACGTTGAGCGTAGGTTCTGGTAGTGATTCAAAAGACGTAAAAGTTGAAGTTCGTAAGAAACGTACTTTCGTTAAGCGTGATCCAGCAGCAGAAGCTGCCGCTAAAGTAGAGGCGGAAGCTTCTGCTGCTGCAGAAGTTGCGGCTAAAGCTCAGGCTGAAGCCGATGCTAAAGCTAAAGCAGAAGCCAAGGCTAAAGCTGACGTCGAAGCGAAAGAAAAAGCGAAAGCTAACACTGTTGCGAAAGTTAAAGTTGAACCAACAGCTGAAGAGAAAGCCGCTCAAGATGAAGCTGATAAACTTCAAGCTGCGCAAGACGATGTTGCTAAAGCTAAAGCCGATGTTGATGTTAAAGCGGCAACTGAAGCGGCTCGTATACTTGCTGAAGAAAACTCGGCTCGTTGGGCTGAAGAAGAGAAGCAACGTAAAGAGTCAGAGAAAAGTGTCGATCACCATATCACGACTTCAACAGAAGCTCGTGCTGCAGAAGATACTGCCGATGCTAACGCTGAAAAGCGCGATCGTCGTCCTCGTAAGGCGCCAGCACCAACACCTGCACCTGCTAATACAGGTAAAAGCAAGCGTCGTGGTGGTAAAGATTCTCGTCGTGATAATCGAAGTGGCGGTCGCAACACTCGCAATAACCGCAGTGTCGCGCCTGAATCAATGGATCACGCATTCACTAGACCTGTCGAAGTCGTTAAGACTGACGTGAGCATTGGTGAGACTGTATCAGTTTCTGAATTGGCATCTAAAATGTCAATCAAGGCTACCGAAATCATCAAGAAGATGATGAAGATGGGCTCTATGGTTACTATCAACCAAGTGCTTGATCAGGAAACTGCTCAAATGGTTGCCGAAGAGATGGGCCATAAAGTTGTTCTTACTCGTGAAAACGAACTTGAACATCAAGTGCTTGCTGATCGTAATGGTGATGTACTCTCTGAACCTCGCGCGCCAGTTGTGACTATCATGGGTCACGTCGATCATGGTAAGACTTCTCTACTCGATTATATTCGTCGTGCGAAAGTTGCATCAGGTGAGGCGGGTGGTATTACTCAGCACATTGGTGCATACCACGTTGAAACCGACAATGGCATGATCACCTTCCTTGATACTCCAGGTCACGCAGCGTTTACGGCTATGCGTGCACGTGGTGCCAGCGCAACCGATATTGTTATCTTGGTTGTTGCTGCTGATGATGGCGTTATGCCACAGACTATC
Organism: Shewanella sp.; assembly: GCA_004195335.1. GTDB lineage: Bacteria > Pseudomonadota > Gammaproteobacteria > Enterobacterales > Shewanellaceae > Shewanella. Next base: position 11,336 of record SDWK01000937.1, on the reverse strand, counting down.
GAAGCTATCCAGCACGCGAAAGCGGGTGGTGTACCTTTAATCGTTGCCGTTAACAAGATGGATAAGCCTGAAGCTGACCCTGAGCGTGTGAAGAGTGAGCTTTCACAGCACGGTGTGATGTCTGAAGATTGGGGCGGAAACAACATGTTTGTTCACGTTTCAGCTAAAAGCGGTGAAGGTATCGATGAGTTACTGGAAGGTATTCTTCTGGAAGCTGAAGTTCTTGAGCTTAAAGCGATCAAGGAAGGCATGGCCGCCGGTGTTGTCGTTGAATCTAAGTTGGATAAGGGCCGTGGTCCAGTTGCAACTGTTTTGGTTCAGGAAGGTACACTTAAGCAAGGCGATATCGTTCTTTGTGGTCTTGAGTACGGCAAAGTTCGTGCCATGCGAGATGAGAATGGAGTTGCCATTACAGAAGCCGGTCCATCTATTCCTGTTGAGATCTTAGGTCTTTCAGGCGTACCTTCGGCTGGTGATGAAGCGACTGTTGTACGTGATGAGCGTAAAGCACGTGAAGTTGCACTTTACCGTCAAGGTAAGTTCCGCGACATTAAACTGGCTCGTCAGCAGAAATCTAAGCTCGAAAACATGTTTGCTAACATGACTGAAGGCGAAGTACAGGAACTCAATATCGTGCTTAAGGCCGATGTACAGGGTTCTCTGGAAGCTATCAGTGATTCACTCAACGGTCTATCAACTGATGAAGTTAAAGTTAATATCATCGCCCGTGGTGTTGGTGGATTAACTGAAACTGATGCAACACTCGCTGCAGCTTCAAATGCTATCATGGTCGGCTTTAACATTCGTGCTGATGCACAGGCGCGTAAAGTTATCGACAGCGAAAGTGTTGACCTACGTTACTACAGCATCATCTACCAATTGATCGATGAAGTTAGAGATGCGATGAGTGGTCTGCTTGCACCTGAGTTTAAGCAAGTGATTCTTGGTCTTGCTGAAGTTCGTGATGTGTTTAAGTCTCCTAAGATTGGCGCTATCGCTGGTTGTATGGTGACTGAAGGTACGATTAAACGCAGCGCGCCAATCCGTGTTCTACGTGAAAACATTGTTATCTACGAAGGTGAGCTAGAGTCACTTCGTCGATTTAAAGATGACGTTGCCGATGTTCGTAACGGAATGGAATGTGGTATCGGTGTGAAGAACTATAATGATGTCAGAGTTGGCGATCAGATAGAAGTCTTCGAAACCATTGAAATAGCACGCTCCTTAGAAGCGTAAAGCGTTAAGAGGGCGGCGTTAGCCGCCCTTTTTATTTAGATATCTTTCATGGGAAAGCTATTTATTTACAACTGAATGGCAAATTATTATGGCAAGAGAATTTAGTCGAACACGTCGTATTGCACAGCAGTTACAACAAGAGTTGGCTCAAGTGTTACAGCGTGACATAAAAGATCCTCGTATTGGCATGGTAACGGTGAATGACGTTGAAGTATCACGTGATTTAAGTTACGCCAAAGTCTTTGTAACCTTCTTTGAAGAAGATAAAAAGGTCGTTGAGGAAAAATTAGAAGCCTTAACGACGGCTTCTGGATATATACGTTCATTAGTTGCCGGACGCATGAAATTACGTGTGATGCCTGAACTTAGATTTGTGTATGATGCTTCGCTTGTCGAAGGTATGCGCATGTCTAACTTAGTGACTCGGATCATTCATGATGATGAAGCTAAGCAGGAGAAGCACGGCAGTGCCGATGTAACGGACTCAACAGACAAGCCGGAAGGTGAAGAGTAATGGCTCGTCGTCCTCGTGGCCGCTTTATCGATGGGATAATACTCCTGGATAAAGATACTGGCATGAGTTCGAACTTTGCTTTACAGAGAGTCAAGCGTATCTTTAATGCGGCGAAGGCCGGACATACCGGTGCGCTAGACCCATTAGCAACGGGCATGTTACCTATCTGTTTAGGCGAAGCTACTAAGTTTTCGCAACATCTGTTAGACGCAGATAAGCGTTATACTGTGACGGCTAAACTGGGTGAAAGAACTGATACCAGTGATTCCGATGGTGAGGTGGTGCAAACTCGTCCGGTCAATTTCACTCAAGAATTGTTGATGGAGTCATTGGATTACTTTCGTGGTGAAACCATGCAAGTCCCTTCGATGTACTCGGCGCTTAAATATCAAGGTCAACCTCTGTATAAATATGCCCGTGAAGGCATAGAAGTTCCTAGAGTTGCACGTCCGATCAATGTATTTGAGCTTAACTTTATCAGCCTGGAAGGTGATGAGCTGACCTTAGATATTCACAGCTCTAAAGGGACTTATATTCGCACTATCACCGATGATCTTGGTGAGATGTTAGGGTGTGGCGCTCATGTGATCATGTTGCGCAGAACGCAGGTTGCTGATTATCCTTACGAGCGTATGGTCAGCCTTGAACAGCTTAACGAGATGGCGGCTAAAGCTGAGGCTGAAGGGCTTGAGCCTAAAACAGTCCTTGATCCCTTGTTATTGCCTATGGACACCGCAGTCAACAAGTTTAAAGAAATTAACTTATCTGACAACGTGGCGCCGTATTTAATGAACGGAAACCCTGTTCAGGCCCCTGTCACCGTGGGGCTTGATGATGGCGAATTAGTTCGGATCACTATTGGTGATGAACATAAATTTGTTGGTATTGGTTCTATGAACGATGATGGCTTATTAGCACCTAAACGCTTGATTGTGGTGCGAGAACCATCTCCAGAGTTTGACTAATCGCAACGGATCCTATCTGCATCGGGCTTTATTAAGCTTAGGCTACGGATAGTTATTGCGTATCTTATCTAAAATAGGTAAAATACCGCGCTCACTTTAGCTGAGTTAGTGATTGGCTAAAGCTTATTAATGTATTATTTGGAGAGACAAAATGTCACTAAATGCTGAACAAACTGCAACAATCCTGGCTGAATTTGGTCGTTGTGAAAACGATACTGGTTCTACTGAAGTTCAGGTAGCTCTTTTAACTGCACAGATTAACCATCTGCAAGGTCACTTTAAAGAGCACAAGCATGATCATCACTCACGTCGTGGTCTTTTACGTATGGTAAACACACGTCGTAAACTTCTTGCATACCTAAAGCGTACTGAAAATGTTCGTTACCAGGAACTAATCAAGAAGCTAGGTCTACGTCGTTAATATCGACTCGATTTAGACAAAGGAGGCCTAGGCCTCCTTTTTTATTGCCTGCAATAAAGGAAACGAAAGGCACAAAACTGGATAGATCCCAGAACAGAGATAAGAAAGAAGGTTCACTGAGAAACGATTTAAGGCGCAAGAAACAAAGATAAGGCTAATATTGAAGATAGAGTAAAATAACGTTGAGTGGCGAGGTAAGCTGCTTATAGACTGTCAAGCAGTCAAGCAGTCAAGCAGTCAAGCAGTCAAGCAGTCAAGCAGTCAAGCAGTCAAGCAGTCAAGCAGTCAAGCAGTCAAACAGTCAAGTAGTCAAGTAGTCAAGTTCGTACCTCGTACCTCTAACTATATATGGCTGATACTTGCAGTTTGAGGTTTAATATAGCTATCTTCAAACTCTTTTTCAGGTACTGGTTTGCTAAAGTAAAACCCTTGGCCTATCTGGCAATTGTTTGTATTTAACCAATCCAACTGTTCTTGATTTTCAATTCCCTCGGCAACGATGTTTAAGTTGAGCTGTTGACCTAGCATTAAGATGGTCGATGCGATTGCACTCTCATTAGGAAGGTCGGTGACGAAGCAGCGGTCAATTTTCATCGTAGTAATAGGCAGATGTCTTAAATAGGAGAGTGAAGAGTATCCCGTTCCAAAATCATCTACTGCGATACCAAACCCTGCCGATTTAAGTTGCTGCAGTTTCGTTATAGCCAGCTCAATATCATTCATCAGTGAGGTTTCTGTTATCTCAATTTCAAGCAGTTCGGGACTGATTTGATACCTAAGTGCTAACTGTTTAATATCGTGAACTAAACTTGCGTCGGCAAATTGCTGAGAGGCAACGTTGACCGCGATAGGTAATGCGAAATTATATTCCTTTTGCCATTTTCTGATTGTTTTACAGGCTTCTTCGATGACCCAACGTCCGATAGGAATGATAATCCCAGTCTCTTCTGCCACGGGAATAAAGGACATAGGACTGATTAAACGACCATCTTTTTGCCATCTTATTAGAGCCTCACAGCCTACAACCTTGCCAGTCTTAATATCGAATTGAGGCTGATAGTGAAGGACGAACTCCTCATTTTTCAGTGCGTCATGCAGCGAGGCTTCGGTGCGTAGCCTTACGGCTGCACGTTCCGTCATCTGCTGTTTGAAAAATGCCCATTGATTAGAACCTGCAGCCTTAGCGCTGTACATGGCAATATCGGCATGACGAATAAGATCTTCTGCGCTCATCCCATCATCGGGGTAGATTGATATACCGACGGAGGCCGCCGGATGGACAGTATGCTCATTGAGCTGCATGGGGGTATTGACCTGCAGAAGCAGATTGTCGACAAAGTCCGCCGCTTGATCCGGAGTGCGGATCTCATCGGCTAAGATAACAAACTCATCTCCGCCAAGTCGGGCTACGGTTCCGTTATCTCCGACTACACGTTCGAGTACCCGGGCGATCCGTGCTAAAAACTGGTCACCAATCGCGTGTCCGAGTGAGTCATTGATATTTTTGAATCTATCGAGATCGATAAACAACATACAGAATTGATATTTATGAACACGAGCCCTTTGAATTGTGACTGCAATCGTTTCCAGTAATAAAGTCCGATTTGGTAGGCCCGTTAATGGATCTCGGGTCGCCATTTTTCTGAGCTTACTTTGTGTCTGACTAAATTGAATAAGAATTTGATTAAACTTAGAGGTTACCAGTCCTAATTCATCATCAGTATGTGATTTAGCCATCGGGAGTAAGTATTCATCGGGAGATTCAGGATCAATTTTGTCTATTGCCTCACTTATCTCTGCAATGGGTTTAGTTAAAAAACGATGAAAGACAATGGAGAGTACTAATGTGATAAGTAGCGCTCGAGCTAAAGTGGCGATCAAGCTGAATTTGAGTTGAGAGAAAAGTGAATCTGTCAGCCCTTGGGTATCGTAAATAACCGTTAATGTGCCAATAAGCTGCTGTTTCTCGGTGCCTTCAAAATAAAAAGGTCGGTAAAGAGAACGAGAAATCTCTTTTAGGTCGCCAAAGAGGTCGTTGCTGAAGTCTTCAAAAATATTAGGGTACGTTTTCTTACTTAAGACCGAAACAAACATTGAGCCATCATCGAGCTCTATTACCGCCGAACCTACGTGTTCAACTTTGAGCACGCCCTCTAATGTTTGTTTGGCAAGATTGTCATCGAGTGCCCATACGGCATTGGCTGATGGCTGTTCGACCGAATCGAGTAATTCAGCTTGTGAGTCCTGAAGACCATCTCTTGCAGACACTCCAACCATTGCAATTTCGACAATGAATATCGCAATCGCAAAGAAAAGTGCGTAAAACACGACAAGACTTGTCTGTTTCCATGTAAGAGATTTAAAGCCTGCATTCATTTGACCATCCTTTATATCAGTGAACTGATACCAAAAATTCAGGTTTTACGGCTATTCCCTAAGGAACTTATCCAGATATTACTCACTTTAGAGAAAATTTTCCGCTTTGTCATCACTATGTGCCCTTTATCTCTTGATTAGAGATGAAGTATACTTGTCCACGAAATTAAGGTTATTAAATTTAAGGAATGGTTCACGTGAATCCAATCGTAAAGAGTTTTGAATATGGTCAGCACACAGTCACGCTAGAGACTGGGGTTATTGCACGTCAAGCAGATGCCGCCGTTTTGGCAAGTATGGGCGATACCACAGTATTGGTTACTGTTGTTGGGAAGAAATTTGAAGAACCAGGTCGTGACTTTTTTCCACTAACGGTTAACTACCAGGAAAAGACTTACGCTGCAGGTAAAATCCCTGGTGGTTTCTTCAAGCGTGAAGGCCGTCCATCTGAAAACGAAACATTGATTGCCCGCCTTATTGACCGTCCAATCCGTCCACTATTCCCAAATGGTTTCAAGAATGAAGTTCAGGTAATTATCACAGTAGTTTCTGTCGATCCTGAAATCAATCCTGATGTTATTTCGATGATTGGTACTTCGGCTGCATTGGCTATCTCTGGTCTGCCTTTCAATGGTCCACTAGGTGTGGCACGTGTTGGTTATATCGGTGGCGAATATGTGCTTAACCCTAATGTAAGCCAACTTGTTGAGAGTGATCTTGACCTGATTGTTGCTGGTACTGAAGGTGCAGTCTTGATGGTTGAGTCTGAAGCGGCTGCACTTCCAGAAGAAGTGATGTTGGGTGGTGTGGTTTATGGCCATGACCAACAGCAAGTTGTTATCAGTGCCATTCGCGAGCTAAAAGCTGAAGCAGGCAAGCCTGCATGGGATTGGTCTGCTCCAGTTGCTGATGCTGATCTTGTTGCTAAGATTAAAGCTTTAGCAGAAGCTGACATGAGCGCTGCTTACCAGATCACGGCTAAGCATGAGCGTCGTGATGCAGTCAATGCATTAAAAGGTGCTGCAATTGCTAAGCTAGTTGAAGAGAACGCAGAACTTGACCTTCGTGAACTTGATAAGCTTTTAGGTAGTCTAGAGAAAAAAGTTGTACGTAGCCGTATTATTGCCGGTAACCCACGTATTGATGGTCGTGAGCCTGATATGGTTCGTGCACTGAACGTTATGGCTGGTGTGCTTCCACGTACTCACGGTAGCGCTTTGTTCACTCGTGGTGAAACTCAGGCCCTTGTTACTTGTACTCTTGGTACAGAACGTGATGCACAGAAAGTTGACAGCATCATGGGTGAGTACACTAACCGCTTTATGCTGCACTATAACTTCCCTCCATATTGTGTTGGTGAAACAGGTTTTGTTGGTTCACCTAAACGCCGCGAAATCGGTCACGGTAAGCTAGCATGGCGCGGTATCAAGGCCGTTATGCCTTCTGCAGAAGATTTCCCATACAGCGTTCGTGTTGTATCTGAAATTACTGAATCTAACGGTTCAAGCTCTATGGCTTCTGTTTGTGGTACTTCTCTAGCACTTATGGATGCGGGTGTACCAATTAAGACATCTGTTGCTGGTATCGCAATGGGTCTAGTTAAAGAAGGTGACGATTTCGTCGTTCTTTCTGACATCCTAGGTGATGAAGATCATCTTGGTGACATGGACTTTAAAGTTGCTGGTACTCGTGATGGTATTACTGCACTGCAGATGGATATCAAGATTGAAGGTATCAATAAAGAGATCATGCAGATTGCATTGCAGCAAGCTTATGGCGCACGTGTTCATATTCTTAATGTAATGGACCAAGCGATTGGTTCACATCGTGGTGATATTTCTGAGCATGCTCCACGCATCACAACGATTAAGATCAACCCTGAGAAGATCCGTGATGTGATTGGTAAAGGTGGCGCAACAATTCGTGCTCTTACCGAAGAGACGGGTACGACTATCGAACTTGATGATGATGGTACTGTTAAGATCGCATCAGCTAACAATGAAGCAACGCAAGAAGCTATTCGTCGTATCGAAGAGATCACTGCTGAAGTTGAAGTTGGTACTGTTTACAACGGTAAAGTTGTTCGTATCGTTGATTTCGGTGCGTTCGTCACGATTCTTCCAGGTAAAGACGGTCTAGTTCATATTTCTCAAATCGCTGAAGAGCGTGTTGCGAATGTGTCTGACTTCCTAGAAGTGGGTCAAGAAGTTAAAGTTAAGGTGATGGAAGTTGATCGCCAAGGCCGTGTGCGTCTTTCTATGAAAGAAGCTGCGCCTAAAGCTGAAGCTGCTCCAGCCGAGTAAACCTATCTACTAAAGATAAGTTGAATATGGAAGGGGACCTTAGGGTCTCCTTTTTTATACATGGATGTATTTATCCCCGGTGGCCATGGAAGGCCTGAGAGTGGGATTTATGCCTGCAGTTATGTCTTTCTGATAGGTAAGTAGATGCGAATTTGACCATGTTCTAAGCCTAATTCGAGATGGTGGGTTCAGATCCTATTAATATCAATAAAAATCATACCTTTCTTGATATTTGATATTGTTTATTTCCAAAGACATTAAGGTTTGCTTGATGCTGGGATTACTGTCGGTACTTATATCAAGCCAGCAAGATAGGCTAGGGGCAAAAAGTGGCACGGCTTAACTCGAGTTATGATTATTCTATGTATCGATTTGTCGTTTTCTAACAATAAGCTGAATGAATGGATAAATATTTAAATCCTGATAGCCGTAGTGATAGGGGATTGCTATGATTACAGGCATTGGTGAACTCAAAGGGTTAAATGGATGATTCAAGAAATGCGGACAGTCGCAGTAGTAGTTTTGGCTGGTATGAGTCTTTTGCTAACAGGATGTGCCTCAACTCAGTCTGGCGATAATGAACAGGGGAAGTTGATGGTTGAACCTGTGATGCCTGATTATAAGCTTGAAATCACCTTAGCTAAGTTAAATGAAATTTTGTCATCAGCCGAGTTAACCGATCAACAAAGAGCAAGGTTTCACTATGACCGTGGTGTCATCTATGACAGTGTCGGGCTTCGTATTTTAAGTCGAATAGATTTTCATCAAGCATTGAAAATACAGCCTAATCTTGCCGACGCCTATAATTTTATTGGTATTTATTATACTCAGGAAGGTGAGTTTGAAAGTGCCTACGAAGCATTTGATGCGGTGTTAGAGCTATCTCCTGATTACGATTACGCCCTTCTTAACCGTGGTATCGCCCTGTATTATGGTGAACGCACTACTTTGGCGGTATCAGATATGGAGTCTTTCTTCTCTCTGGACCAAAAAGATGGTTATCGAGCACTCTGGCTCTATTTAACCGAAAGTGAGATAAATATCGAGCAGGCAAAAATAAGACTCGAATATAACCGAACTCAACTGACACCCAATGCTTGGTCTAATGAATTGGTTGACTTCTATTTAGGAAAAAAGAGCCGGGACCAGATTTTTGCCGCGGCTAAAAAGGGGCTTTCTCATCCTAATGAGTATGCAGAACGCCTTTGCGAAGCATATTTCTATATCGCCAAAATTTCACTGCAGCAGGGAAATAACAGTGATGCGGCCAATTACTTCAGACTGGCATTAGCGACAAACATTTACGATTTTGTCGAACATAGATATGCAAGAATAGAGCTGGCTAAAATTAATGCCAAACTTTATGCAGAAGAGTCAGCCAAGCAGAGTCATTAAGAACCGTCTAACGTGCAATGAAACCATGCAATCTTTTATCTGGGTTGCATGGTCATCACCCTATCCCTAACGATTTTTAATCATTTGCCACATCTCTGAATTGCCGCTCACTCTGTTTGCCTTATACGGTTCTCGATGTAAACTTTTCTCTTTTGTAGGGGCTTAGGGGGAATATTTTTTGTATTCGCCGACTCTGCAGGTTTAATCTCGCTGTCACTGTCTAGCCAAGTCTTGGTCTAACCGCTATAATTGCCGCCTTTTAGAACACCAGAATCTGCAGGTTAACATGTCAGGCAATAAAGTTGAGGTCGACAAGCGTCGTACTTTCGCCATTATCTCTCACCCCGATGCGGGTAAGACCACCATTACCGAGAAGGTACTTTTATTTGGCAACGCGTTGCAGAAGGCTGGTACTGTAAAAGGTAAGAAGTCCGGGCAACATGCCAAATCTGACTGGATGGAGATGGAGAAAGAACGTGGTATTTCGATCACGACCTCTGTGATGCAGTTTCCTTATCATGGCGCCTTGGTCAATCTACTCGATACTCCGGGTCATGAAGATTTCTCTGAGGATACTTACCGTACGCTTACCGCCGTTGATTCCTGTTTAATGGTGATTGATTCTGCGAAAGGTGTTGAGCAACGTACGATTAAGTTGATGGAAGTGACCCGACTTCGTGATACCCCGATCGTTACCTTCATGAACAAACTCGATCGTGACACTCGTGACCCCTTAGAGTTGATGGATGAAGTTGAGAAGGTGTTGAACATTGCTTGTGCCCCTATTACCTGGCCAATTGGTTGTGGTAAAGAGTTCAAGGGGGTTTACCATCTCCTTCGCGATGAAGTGATCCTCTACCAGAGTGGCTTGGGACATACAATTCAGGATTCAGTTATCATTAAGGGGCTAGACAACCCAGAACTGGATACTGCCATTGGTATTTATGCTCAAGAAGTACGAGAGGAGCTGGAGTTAGTTCTTGGTGCATCGAACGAGTTTGACCTTGACCAGTTTCTTGCTGGTGAGTTGACTCCCGTTTTCTTCGGTACCGCCTTAGGTAACTTTGGTGTGGATCATATTCTCGATGGTATCGTTGAGTGGGCACCTAAGCCTCAGGCTCGTGAGACTGAAGTCAGAGACGTACAGCCGGAAGATGAAAAATTCAGTGGTTTTGTATTTAAGATCCAAGCCAACATGGATCCTAAACACAGAGATCGGGTGGCATTTATGCGTATCTGTTCTGGTCGTTATGAACAAGGCATGAAGATGCATCACGTTCGTTTGGGTAAAGATGTGAATGTCAGCGATGCTTTGACCTTTATGGCGGGCGATCGAAACCGTGCCGAAGTTGCCTACCCTGGTGACATCATAGGTTTGCACAATCACGGTACTATGCGTATCGGTGATACCTTTACTCAAGGTGAAAAACTGCGTTTTACCGGTATACCTAACTTCGCGCCTGAAATGTTCCGTCGTATCCGTTTGAAAGATCCTTTGAAACAGAAGCAGCTGTTGAAAGGGCTAGTTCAGCTTTCTGAAGAGGGAGCGGTTCAGGTCTTCAGACCTATCGATTCTAACGATTTGATCGTTGGTGCCGTCGGTATACTCCAGTTTGAGGTCGTTGTCGGCCGCTTAAAATCTGAGTACAAGGTTGAAGCTATCTATGAAGGCATCAGTGTTTCTACCGCTCGTTGGGTATATTGTGATGATGAAAGAAAGCTTGAAGAGTTCCGACGTAAGTGCAGCAGTAACTTGGCACTCGATGGCGGCGACAACTTAACCTATATTGCACCGACTATGGTTAACCTCAACCTTTCTATGGAGCGTTATCCGGATATTCACTTTGCTAAGACTCGTGAAAACTAGGCCTAATATCTGGCCCAGCTTTTATAGATGGCCTTTATAGGTAGTTTATAGATAGCCTTTATAGCTAGTCTTTATAGATAGCCTTTATAGATAGTTCTTAGCGTTAGTTAAAAAAGTAGTAGCTGGATTTAGCCCATTAAAGCCCCATTCGAAAGTTTGGGGCTTTTTTATGCTTTATATATGATGATAGATACTTGGCTTCTCATTGGGCTATTATACCAATCAGTATAAAGATGTGATCGCTCAGCGAGAATTTAGC